>CAZOGV010000017.1:21497-24966 GCA_964579225.1 uncultured Akkermansia sp.
GCCCTCCAGGAGCGGCGGCGGGGACGGAGCCCCGCCCTCCAGGAGTCTGCGATGTCGGGGCGCAAAAAAAGCGACCGGTGAAGGTCGCTTTTAAAACTGGTTAGCGGGAGCGTCGTTTAGACGTCGGGCTTGGTCTTGCGGAGACCGAGGATGCGGTCGCCTTCCTTCCACTGGCCGCGCTTTTTGAGGGTGGCCACGCGCTCGAAGCGCTTGAGGACGTTACGTTTGATTACGATGCCTTTGGCACCTTGGAGGCTGGCGTGTTGGGACATGACGGAAACAGGTTGGTGGTTACGAAACGGGTTAAAAGTTGACTGAGCTACGGGGCGCGCGAGCCCATGACAAGTATTTTTCGCCCACGCGTTCGGCGCGCACCACGATCCACTGCGGCGTTTCATAGGGATGCACGGCGTGGACGTAGGCGGAAATCGCGTCGGCTTGCTCGGGGAGGACCTTGAAGGTGATGCGCCATTCCTGCGCGGCGCTTTTCCGGCCCTGCCAGACGTAGTGGGAGTGGATAGGGCCCTCGACCTGGGCGCATACGGCAAGATTTTGCTCGATGGTGGCGGAGGCGAGGTGCTCCGCATCCGAGGCGGAGGCGACGGTGGTGGTGGCGATAAACATGGACGAAGGGGCGAGTGAAACGGCAGGTGGAGATGGGGAATGTAAGCGCGTTCGGCGAGGGGGAAAATGGCCCTTGACCGACGGGACGGCGGGTTTTTTTCTCAAAGGTTCTCAATCTTTCCGCCCAACACCCATCATGCGCGACGAATATCTCAAGGAAGCCAAGGCCATCATCAAGGACCCGAATGTTTTGATCAACGTGGTCTCACGCCGCGTGAAGCAGCTCAAGCGCGGCAGCCGCCCGCTGGTCGAGTCCCTCGAAAAACTCTCCCCCGAAGACGTCGCCCTGCGCGAAGTCATCGAAGGCAAGATCACCTACGAGCTGGCCTGATCCCGGCGCTTTCTTCCGCCGCATCCGCGCCGTCACCTGCATGCGGGTGACGGCTTTTGTTTTTACCCGCCCTCCGTTCGCTCCCGCCCCGCCCCCGCTTCCCCGCCATGTCCGCCGCCGCCAAGAAAAAGGACGCCAAGCGTTACACCGAGATCCGCAACGCGAAGGCGCTGCGTGATTTCGCCGTGGTTGAGCGTTTCGAGGCGGGCATCAAGTTGCAGGGCACCGAGGTGAAGGCGATCCGCGCCGGTCGTGCGCAGATCAGCGACGCGTTCGGGCGTTTTGAAAAAGGCGACCTGTGGCTGATGAACGCGCACATCGACGAATACGCGTTCGGCAGCATCAACAACCACGCCACGCGCCGCATCCGGAAGCTGCTTTTGAACAAACACGAACTGCGCAAGATCGCGCAGGCGCTGCAAATCGGCGGCATGGCGCTGGTGCCGTTGCGGATGTATTTCAAGGAGGCGCTGGTGAAGGTGGAGATCGCGCTTTGCACCGGCAAGAAGCTGCACGACAAGCGCGACGATTTGCGCGACCGCACGGTGAACATGGAGATGAAGCAGGCCTTGAAACAGGCGAATCAGCGCCGCTGAGTAGCGGCTCTTTCTCGCTTATCGATTCACGCTTAGACTTTTTCCATCGAATGATCCCGAGCACCGCGCCCTCTTCGCAACAAGTCACGATCCGCGTGCCCGGCAGCACCTCGAATTGCGGGGCGGGCTTCGATTCCTTGGGGCTGGCCTTGACGATTTATAATCGCGTGACCCTGCGGCGGGTGGAGGCGGAGTCGGAAGGGAACCGGTCGGCGACCGGTTCTACATGGGAGCCGCGGCCGGAGCGCGAGGCTGACGGGCGCGCGCAGGAACTGGTGCTTTCGGCGGCGCAGGCCTTCGGCACGCTGGCGCGGGTGGGCGCTTTTGGATTTTCGTATCGCATCGAGGGCGAGGTGCCGCCGGCGCGCGGGCTGGGCTCTTCCATCACGGTGATCGGCGGCGTGCTCGCGGGGTTGAACGTATTGTGCGGTGCGCCGCTGGATCGCGAGCAACTGGTGGCCATCGCCTCGCATCTGGAAGGTCACCCGGACAACGCGGCGGCGGGCCTGCTGGGTGGTTTTTGCGTGGCGCGCTGCGAGCCGACGAAGGGCGATTATGTGGGCACGGTGCGTATCACGTTGCCGAATACACTGCGCTTCGTGGTGTGCTCGCCATCGGTGGAGTTGCTCACGAAGGAGTCGCGCGGTGTGTTGCCGGCGACGCTGCCGTATTTCGACGCGGTGCGGAGCATCAACAGCGCGGCCTACCTGGTGGCGGCGTTCGCGACGGGCGACTACGCGCGGCTGCGCGACGCGGCGGGAGATTTTATGCACGAGCCGTATCGGTTACCGAAAATTCGCGGCGGCGGCGAGTCGATCGCGGCGGGCGTGGCGGCGGGCGCCTACACGGGGTGGTTGAGCGGCAGCGGCTCGAGCGTGTTGTGCGTGTGCGCGGCGGAGGTGGCGGCGGCGGTGGGCGCGGCGATGGTCGCGGCCTTCGCGACGGCGGGCGTGCCGAGCGAGGCGCGCGATCTGGCGACGGACAATGTGGGCTACGTGGTCGAGGGCTGAGCGAGGCGCGCGGGTCATGCTGCACGTCGTTCTTTATCAGCCGCAGATCCCGCAGAACACGGGCAACATCGGACGCATGTGCGCGATCACGAAGTCGCGGCTGCATTTGATCCATCCGCTCGGCTACAAAATCACCGACGCGGCGTTGCGGCGCGCGGGCATGGATTACTGGTTTTCGCTCGACGTGCATGAGCACGTGGACTGGGCGGCGTTCAAAGCGAGCGAGCACGCGCCGAAGCGTATGTGGCTGATCGAGACCGGGCCGGTGCGCACGATCTGGGACGCGGAATTCGAGGACGGCGATGGGTTGGTTTTCGGCAACGAGGGCAATGGCTCGCCGGCGTGGCTTTACGAGGAGTTTGGCGAGGCGCGCAGCGTCACGATTCCTCAAGCGAACACGGCGTTGCGTTCGCTGAATTTGAGCACGGCGGCGGGCGTCGCGTGTTACGAGGCGTTGCGGCAAATCGGGATGCCGGCGTGAGGTGGATGCGTTGCGGAATGCCGGCTGAATGCGCCTCGGCGCACAAGAGCCGGCGCTCCCAGGGGGTGGTTACAGACGAGCCTCTGGCATTGTAAGCGGGGATGGGTTATCTTCCGGACGTGGTCACGGGGCCACGCGTAAGAGGTCAGAAATCAGGACGCCAGAGGACAGATGCTAGTAGTCAGAGATCAGAGGACAGACCGCTAGATGTCAGGTTGCTGGAAGGTCGGATAGATAGACGTCAGACGCTAGTAGTCAGAGTTAGTAGGTTAGGTCTAGGAATCGAAAAACTACCCAGTGATCGAAATACTCCGCCAAAACCAAAGACGAAGATAAGCGCCTTAGCCGCGCTAGCGGCCCCGAGCCGCATAATAAATGAGCCGCCCCGACCATCGGTCGAGGCGGCTCGATTGTTTTGTGGGGTATG
>CAZOGV010000018.1:0-24692 GCA_964579225.1 uncultured Akkermansia sp.
CGTGATCGCCGATCCCGCCGCGCCGGCCGCTCACAAGACCAAGGCGCAGAGTATCCTCGACGCCGAGACCAGCGCCCGCGCCCACAGCAATTTCATCGCCGCCGAGACCGAGGCCGGCCGCGGCTCCGATCCCGCCGCCACCGCTCGCGCCACCCAGCTCGACGCCGAGATGCAGAACATCGCCGACCTCTTTGTGGACCTCTTCTCCACCGGCGCGGTCGCCAACCTGCCCGCGCCCATCTACAGCTACACCATGAACGGTGGTCGCGCCGGCATCGCCGAAGTGAAGTATCTTTCCGCCAATCGCCCCGGCGGCAGCGCGCCGGCCGCCAGCCCCGCCGGCTGGTCCGAACTCCATGAGCAGCGCCTCACCACCAGCGGCCAACGCTTCGTCCGGATGCACCTCATCAACGAGCGCCTCGGCGGCCTCGGCGTGGCCAACAACCTCGTGCCCGGCAGCACCGCCAACAACCGCCACCACCACAACTCCGTCGAGAACAACATCAAGAACCTCGTCGGCCACAACCCGCGCGCCGCCACCGCCGTCACCGCCCGCAAGGTCGTTTATTACCGCCTCAACATCACCTACCGCACGACCACCACCGATCCTACCCACAACCCCACCGGACGCGCCTTCCTCGCCGTTGGCGGACGCGCCGCCGCCAACCCTACGTGGTTCGCGAGCAACATTAGCTGCACGTGGGGCGAATACACCGAAAACACCTCCGCCCCGCCCGATGCCGACACCGCCACGCGCTGGGGCGCAGCCCCCGCGTCCACCGCGACCACGGACATCCCGATCGAACTCCCGCAACTCGCCCTCGCGTAAATACGCGTCACCCAGCAGCCGCAAACCCGCCCGTAATGTCGCTTACTTCGTAGCGGAGCGACAGAGTCGCTTCGGGCTCGCGGATCGTGAATCGACAAGACGTCGTCGCAGGCACCGGCATCCGATAAAATAACCTACTATTCTCTATTCGCAAATTACGTATCTCATTCAAATTTCACATTATTCGCAATTCGCGAATAACGTATCTATATTATGAAAGGCCAAGATATCGTCGTCATTCTCAAGCTGCTCTATTCGGGTTCCCCGTGGAGTTTCGCGGAACTTGGAAAGTCCGTGGGCTTGAGCGCATCCGAAGCCCACGCCGCCGTTAAGCGCTTGGTCGAATGCCGATTGCTCGATCCCGACCAAAAGCTGATCCACCGCCACGCGTTACTGAAATTCCTTGTTCACGGTGTGCCGTATGCCTTCCCCGCCCGGATGAAGGAAGCGACCCGCGGCAAGCCCACCGGATGGGGGGCGCCCGTCTTCAATGACCTGTTTTCAAGCGGTGAGCCACCACCCGTGTGGCCTGATCCCGAGGGGAAGATTCGCGGCCAAGCGCTAAAGCCGCTCTACAAAAGCGTTCTGGTCGCCTCCGAGAATGATCCCAAGCTCTACGACTTGCTGTCCCTCGTGGATGCCGTGCGCCTCGGGCGCGCCCGCGAGCGCAAAATCGCGGAAGCGGAATTGGAAAAACGAATCCTGCGGGTGAGTCATGATTAACCCCGGTCTTCTGGCCAAGGTCGCGCAAAAGCTCGATCCGCTCGGCTTCAAATATGCCTTCGTGGGCGGCTCCATCGTCGAATTCCTGGTTGATCATCCCGACCTGTCCCCGGTCCGACCGACGGATGATCTTGATGTCATCGTCGAGGTGATGGCCGATCGGCGATATTCCCACATCGAGGAGATTCTGCGCCGGGCGGGATTTCGGCACGACACCACGCAGGGGGCGCCCATCTGCCGGTGGACACTCGGGGAAGTGATCATCGACGTCATGCCGACGGAGGGCGCGTTGATCGGGCTCAGTTTGCGGAAGCGCTGGAGACGGCGACTCCCCGCGAAATCATGGGCGTGCAGGTGCCGCTGATATCCGCCGTGGCGTTTATCGCGACGAAGCTGACGGCCTTTGCTGATCGCGGTCGGGACGATTACTACGGAAGCCACGATCTGGAGGACGTAATCGCCGTCATAGATGGCCGGGCATCCATCGTTCGGGACGTCGAGACGGCCGCGCATGCCTTGGGAGCCTATGTCACCGGCAAAATAAACGAGCTCATAAAAGAACCGGAATTCCAAGAGGCGCTGGCCGGGCATTTACCTTCCGACTCCGCCAGCCAAGGCCGATTGCCGATTCTGCGAGCACGTCTGAATAAAATCGCCGCCGGCAACGCCCCTTACGCCTACCAGCGCCGCCTCGCCAGCTCTGCCCGGTCCGTCCCCTCCTGCCCGCGCCTCACTTGATCAAACGATCATAGTCACCATGCGAGCCGATCCAAAACCACTCGATTTCGCCGTCCTTCATGATCGCAAGGGCGCGAAAATCCTCGCCCACCCGCGCCGACCAGAATCGACCCACTTTCTTAAAATGCAGCGAGGGGTGTCGCGGCTCGCGCGACCAAAGATTGAAATTCTTATGGGCGAGTCGCCGAACCTCCGGAGACAAACCGGCCAGTGCCTTACGAAAGCTTGGAGTCGTCGAGGACTTCATCGAGCGGGACCTTGGCGTGCTCTCCGTCTTCTCCCGTCAACTTGGCATAAAGGTTCTCTAAACGACCATTTGCCGCGTCTTCTTCGATCTGCCGATCCCACGCCGCCGCATCGCGTTCCCGCAACCGGTGCAGCAAAACGCCGAACTCCTCGGGCGGCAGTTTCGCGATGGCTTCTTCGATCTCTGCAAGAGTGCTCACGAAGCCCAAATTGGTTCGCGCTCGCCGCGCTTGCAAGACCCGCCATTAAAGCAGCCGCGCCCTTTCGGGCGCGGAGTGTGCGGAGAAATCACAAATCATGACTCGACACGCAAAAACGCAAATCACCCTCACATGAGCGCCATAATTCTCTTTGAAGAAAAACAAGTCCGCCGCGCTTGGAGCCAAGCGGAGGAAAAATGGTATTTTGCTATCGTCGATGTCATCGCCGTCCTCACAAACAGCGCCAACCCGCAGGTCTATTGGCGCGTCATGAAAAAGCGCCTCACCGACGAAGGCAGCGAAACCGTTACAAAATGTAACGCTTTGAAAATGACCGCAGCCGACGGCAAGCAGCGGCTCACCGACGTCGCCGACACCGAGCAGCTTCTTCGCCTCATCCAGTCCATCCCCTCGCCCAAAGCCGAGCCCTTCAAACTCTGGCTCGCCCGCGTCGGCTACGAACGACTCGAAGAAATTGAGAACCCCGAACTCGCGGCCCGGCGCATGCGCGAGCTATACCGCCAAAAAGGCTACTCGGACGACTGGATCGAAAAACGCGTCCGCGGAATCGCTGTCCGCGACGAACTCACCGACGAATGGAAAAAGCGCGGCGTGAAAGAACAGCGCGACTTCGCGATCCTCACCGCCGAGATCAGCAACGCGACCTTCGGCATGACGCCCTCGGAATACAAAAAGTTCAAATCGCTCGCGTCCCCAAAAGACAACCTCCGCGACCACATGACGGATCTGGAGCTGATCTTCACCATGTTGGGCGAAGCCTCGACCACGGAGATCGCCCGAAAAAAGAACGCCCAAGGTTTGCCCGAGAACAAAACCGCCGCCCGCGCCGGCGGCACCATCGCCGGCAACGCCCGCCGCGAACTGGAAAAGAAAAGCGGCACCCCCGTTTCGAACCGGAGCAATTTCAAGACGCTGCCCGAAAGCCAGGCCCGCGCCCTCCGCAACAAAAAGCCGAAGCCATAAGCCCCCACCTCCATGCCCACCACCTTCGACGCCTTCTTCCAGACCGCCACCGGCAACGCCCCCTACGCCTACCAACGCCGCCTCGCCGGCTCTACCTTGGAGGGACCGGCTCCGTCCGGTCCGTTCCCCTGTCGCTCCCAGCTCATCTCCATCCCCACCGGCCTCGGCAAAACCGCCGCCGTCGTCCTCGCCTGGCTCTGGAACCGCGTCGCCCATCCCGACGCCACCCACCGCGACACCTGGCCCCGCCGCCTCGTGATATGCCTGCCCATGCGCACCCTCGTCGAGCAGACCCACGGCGAAGCCGCCAAATGGCTCGATGCCCACGACCTGCGCTGGAGCGATCGACTCAACTCCTCCCACACCGGCAAGGTCGGCCTCCATCTGCTCATGGGCGGTGCCGACTCCGGCGAGTGGGACATCCACCCCGAGGCCGACGCCATCCTCATCGGCACGCAGGACATGCTCCTCAGTCGCGCCCTCAACCGCGGCTACGGTATGGCCCGCGCCCGCTGGCCCATGCACTTCGGCCTGCTCAACAACGACGCCCTCTGGGTCCTCGACGAAACCCAGCTCATGGGCGTTGGCGTCCGCACTTCCGCCCAGCTCGAAGGCCTGCGCCACAAGCTCGGCACCGCCCTCGGCTGCGCCACTTGGTGGGCCAGCGCCACCCTCGACTCGCGCCTCCTCCTCACCCCCGATCACCCCTCGCTTCCGCCCACGCTCGCGCTCGAAGCCGACGACCGCGCCAGCCCCGAGGTCGCCGCCCGCGTCGAGTCCGTTAAACGCCTCGCCGCCCTGCCGCTCACCCTCACCGGCGACGCCGCCAAAGTCGTCGATCCCTACATCGACCAACTCGCCTCCATCTCCGCGCTCTCCGGAGCGCGGCCCCGTTGAAGCGTTTTTACGGCGCGGAATGTCACCAAGACCGAACCAGATCTCCGCGCTCTCCGGAGCGCGGCCCCGTTGAAGCAACTTATGCGTGTGTCGGGTTCATCTTCGCCGACTCCGCTTCCAACCCAGAACCCTTCGGGTCGGTGCTATCACTCCCGGCAAGCCCGCTTCGCTCTCCGGAAAACCGGGCCCGGCTCCGGCCAGCTTTCTCTCGCTCCGTAGCGCAGGCGCAACAACTCCGCCCGCGCCGTCGCGCGCTCCGCCGCCTTCATCTCCGCGCCGCGCGCCCGCTCCAGCTTGCGCAACCACACCGACGCCTCGCGCCGCACCGGGTCGCGCCGATGCGTCGCCGATCGCCGGCTTCGCCAGCTCATCATCCACGCCCGCCCCCTGCGCCGCCACCACAACACCAGCATCACCAAACCTCCGCCGGCGCCGACCACCAGCGCCACCCGCCACAAACCCCACGGCTGGCGCACCCACTCCCACGCCGCGGCCAGACCGCGCTCCAGGCGCCCGCGCAACTCCTGCAAGCCGTCGCGCAACCTGTCCTTCGCGCCCTTCAAAATATCGACCTGCGAGCTCTGGTCGAAACTCACGATCCGCCGATACCAGAAAACCCGCAGACTATCTAGGCGCGCGCTCCAGCCGTGGTCCAACTCCAGCTGGTTCGAGCCCGTGCTCTGCGCCTCTCCCGCCGGCGGCGTCTCACTCGATCCAGGCGTGGGATCGGAACGCATCCACGACCCAGAGAGCTCGTCCCAGATTTCCACCCACGCGTGCGCGTCGGAATTTTTCACCGTGATGTTGCCGCTCGTGCTGTTCCAGACGCCGCCGTGGAAACCCGTCACCATGCGCGCGGGCACCCCGGCCGCGCGGGCCAGCAACACCAGACCGCCCGCGAACAACTCGCAGTGCCCCGGCGTCGTCGAGCCGATCCAGCGCACCAACACGTCTTCGCCGCCACTATCGGGGATGCGCGAACGCAGGCTGTAGCTGTGCCGCGACTGCAACCACTCCGTCGCGCGGCGCGCGAAATCCGCCCCGCCCTCGCCCACCCCGCCGAACTCCCGCACCCAGCCGTCCAAGCGCGCGCGATCCCCCGGCTTCAGCACGTCCAACTCCAGAAAAGTCGGCTCCAAACGCTTGCGCTCCGAATCGTCCAACGCACCGCCCGGCCCCATACCGTGCTCCAACGCGGACACTCCCCCCGCGCTCGCCGCGCTCGCCGACACCACGCGTTTCTCCCGCGCGAAATTCGCGTCCGGCAGCCACGCCTCCGCCCGCATCCCGACCACCCGATAAGGCAACATCTTCGAAGGCTGCGTCAGCAACGTCGCCAGCCGCAGATCCCGGTTCTGCCTCAAACTCTGCGGTGCCTCGAAAACGAGGCGCCCGAAACTGCCCAGCAGGGGCAGATACTGGCTGCCCACCCCATGCTCGAGATAGATCGTCCACACCGGGCCATCGAGCGCCAGACGCACCTGCCCCGGATGCACCACCGCCTGGTCGCGACTCGCGTCAAAGCTGCTCCGCAAGCCCGAAGACATGCGAAAACCCTGCCCCGTGTATTCGTCCAACACCACCATGCGCCAATACATGGACGCCGGCACCGCCGACTCGTCGCTCACATCCACCGCGAAAGCCATGCTGCCGTCCAAGCTGATGTCCACCACCTGGCCGAAACGCACCTCCTCCGAAAAACCCGAGCGCGACTTGCGCGTGATCAAGCGATCCAGAAACAAATTATTGTTCAGCTCGAAACGCGGCAGGGCCAAAAACAGCAGAATCGAGCACCCCACCACCCCGGTGAACAAGAGCCCGAACAAGCCCACCACGCGCAAGTCCGCCACCTCGCGCAGGCGTCCGAAGAGCTCCCCCCAGCGCACGCGTTCCCACCCCGTCACCGCCGCCGCCGAGCCCCCCGAACGCGCGTCCGACAAGGTCACCGCGAGCAAGAGCCCGAGCGCCGCGCCGGTGAAAAACAGGATCTGCACCACGAAGGCTGGCGACACCGTGAACACGCCCGTGACCACGACCAAAAACAGCGCCAGCAGGATGAGCTGCAAATCCTCGCGCCTCCCGCGCGGCGACACGCACCGGTAGGCGAGCAGCATGAGCGACAACCGTATCATCGACGGCAGTGGCTCTTGGTTCGCCCACAAGTCCACCGCGAACACCGTCACGATCAGCGGAAACGCCAGCCGGTGAAACAAGGGCGGCAGCGCCTTCGCCAACCACGGCTTCCAGATAAACGCCGGCACACCCAAGGTCAGCAGGGTGAGCGCCACCAGCGTGTCCACCTCCAGGTAGAAAACCGACCACGCCGACACCAGGCCGATCAGGCCGCCGAGCAGCCAGCGCACCTGGTGCAATTCGGAGAGACTAAGCTGTGGCCGCGGGTTTGCCATCGATCATGGCCGCGACGCCGCGCGGCCCTTGGGGTTCGATTGTGAGCACGCGCCGCGGCTGCGGCGCGAGAGGAGAAGACAACTCGCGCCGTTTCAGAGGCACCGGTTCCAACAGCGCGAGGCGATCAAGAAACGCCTCGACGTCGCGCCGCCGCCGCACCGTCTGCGCGGGCTCGTCGCCGATCACCACCGCCTGCAGGCGATCCAGCCGGAAAAGATCCTCCGCCAGCGTCGCCGCCAGGCTCAGCGCGAGTTCAAACTGCTCCGCGCGCGGCCACCTGCCCGCCTCCGGGTCCATGCGCAACACGAAGCCCTCCACGCCTTCGGTGGAAAACTGCCGCACCATCAGATGCCGCAGCCGCGCGCTCGCCTTCCAGTGAACCTGCTTCGGCGAATCACCCGGCGCGTAGCGGCGCAGCGCCAGCAGATCTCCGTCCTGCCCCGCCCGGTTCACCTGACCCTGGCCGCGCGGCGCGCGCCACGCCGTGCCCTCGCCTTCACGACGATACTCCACCGAAGCCGGCCAGACCAACACGTCCGCGCCGAGATCGGAGGGCACCGACTTGCGCAAAAAACCGAAGGGATACAGCGAGCCCATCGAGCGCAGCCCGATGCGTAGCCGCCCGCGCCGCGCCGCCTTAACCAGCCACTCCATGCGCGACTCCTCGCCCGGATCCAGCCGTATCTCCAGATGCCGCCGCTCCGGCGTCGCCTCGCCCGCCGCGAGGTCAAACCACAATCCGTAGGTGGGAAACACCGTCTTGCCGTTGCGCAGCTCCAACGCCACCGCCTCCGCCTGCCCCGCGCGCCACGGCCCGGCAAATTGCAGGCGCCACGTCACCGCGCGCAGATTCAGCCACGAAAGCACGCCGCTCAGCACCAGACACGAGAGCAACAGCGAGAGCGTGATGAAGAGAATGTTGCTCGCCGTGTTGTAGGCCGCCGTGCCGATGCCCAGCGAGATCGTGATCAACAATACGCCCGTCATCGTCGGCGCGATGCGCTCGCTGCGCGGCGGGAAAAGCAGCGTCCACAACAAGACGCGAAAACGCCGCCCCCGCCTCTTCTTCGCCGCCGTCCAGGCACCCTGCCACTCCGTGTTCGCCAAACCCGCGCCCAACACCGGCGCCACCGTGCCCGCCGGCGCGGTCGGCGCGGACGGGGCGGACGGGAGCGAACCCGGAGAAAACGTGGCGGGGTTGTTGACCATGAGGCCGGGGCGCCGCGCGCGATCAGGCGGGCACGGGCACGGACGCGACGATGCGGTTTAGCGCGGCCGCGACCGCGCGGCGTTCCTCCAGCCCGTCGCTGACCGGCCGCACCAGGGTGAGACGATGCGCGAAAACGGCGTTGACCAGAGATTGCACGTCCTCGGGCACTGCGAAGTCGCGCCCTTCGAGCAGCGCGCGCGCCTGCACCGCATGCTTGAGCGCGAGCCCGCCGCGCACCGACACCCCGGCGCGAAACTCGGTCTCCGTGCGCGTGGCGGTCACGATGCGCAGGATGTAGTCGAGCACCGTATCCTCGATAAACACGTGCGTCGCCAGTTGCTGGAGTTGCAAGATGTCCGACCGCGCCACCACCGCGTCGAGCGCGATGGAATCGTAGCCGCCCTGGGTGCGACGCAGGATTTCCAATTCGTCCGCCGGCGCGGGATAGCCCATGTGCAGCCGCACGAGAAAGCGGTCCATCTGGCTCTCCGGCAGCGGGAAGGTGCCCTCGTAGTCCACCGGATTTTGCGTGGCGAAGACCATGAAGGGCGCGCCCACCGAATGCGCCTCGCCGTCCACCGTGACCTTGCCGCGATCCATGACCTCGAGCAGCGAGGACTGGGTCTTGGGCGTGGCGCGGTTGATTTCGTCCGCCAGCACGATGTTGGCGAAGACGGGGCCTTTTTTGAAAACGAACTCCTTGATCGTCTCGTCGTAGATCGCGACGCCGGTGATGTCGCTTGGCAGCAGATCGCTGGTGAACTGGATGCGCGAGAAGGCGCAATCCATCGAGCGCGCGAGGGCGTAGGCGAGGGTGGTTTTGCCCACGCCGGGCATGTCCTCGATCAAGACGTGGCCGCCGGCCACGAGGGCTACGAGCACTTGATCAACCACGCCGTCTTTGCCCTTGATGCTGGCCCGCATGGAAGTGCGGAGTTTTTGCAGAATATCGCGGGCGGAGGCGACCTGCGGGGCGGAGAAAAAATCGCTCATAGGGGAATGCCCGATAGAGTGAAGACTCGCCTCGCGAAGGCAAGGAGCGGCGACACTCCTGTCGCCGATGCCGTAATCCGATTTCCAAGGCGACAAGAGTGTCGCCACTCCTTGGCCTCACGCCCCCAGCACCTTCGCCAGCGCGATGAAATCCTCGTCGCCGTGGCCGCGCGCCTCGGCGGTCTTCAACTGCTCGCGCACCGCGTCGAGCGCGGGCAGCTCGGCGCAACCGGCGGCGGCCGACGCCAAACGAATATCCTTGTGCAGATGCTTGATCGAAAACTGCGGCGAAAAATCGCCCGCGCGTAGCTTCGGCTCCTTCAACTTCACCAAGCCCGAGTAGCCCACATTCTTCGCCAACGCGCCGTAGAACACGTCGTCGCCGATGCCGTGCGCGGCGGCGATGGCCCGCGCCTCGATCAGACCCTGGATCTGCACCGCGATGTTCAGGTTCATCGCGAGCTTGAGCGCCGCCGCCTGGCGATGATCGCCGATGTGTAGTCGCGCGGCGGATACAAGCGCGAGCAACGGTTCCAACTCGGCCACCAACGCCGCCTCGCCGCCGAGGTAAAAGACCGTCTGCCGTTGCTCGGCCGCCGGCTTGCTGCCGGTAAACGGAGCTTCGAGGTAGCGCGCGCCTGTCGCCGCGACTGCGGCGCGAAACTCCTCGCTTGCCGCCGGATCGATGGTGCTCGACTGCACCACGATCTTGCCCGCGCCAAGGCCGGGTGCGATGCGCGCGATCACCGCGCGCACGGCGCCGGGGTCGGCGACCACGATCTGAACGACGTCCGCCGCCGCGACCACCGCCTCGGGCGTGTCGCGCCACTCCGGGGCGTCGGGCTGCGGAGTGCGATTCCACACACCGGCGAGCGCGCCGGCCGCCGCGTAATGGCGCGCCCAGATGCCGCCGATGATGCCCAGACCCAGGATGCCGACCTTCATGCGAGGACCTCCAGCAGACGGGCGATGAAGCGGTTCACGCGCTCCTGGTTGCCGTGCACCTGTTGTTTAAATTTTGAGAAGTCGATGGCCGTGCCTTCGAGGCCGTTGGCGTAGTTGTCCACGATGCCGAGCGAGTTGTAGCGCAGGCCCAGCTCGGTGCAGAGATCGGCCTCGTGCGCGAGTGTCATGCCCACCACGTCGCCCCAGTGGCGGATGATGCGAATCTCGGCCTTGGTCTCGAAACGCGGGCCGCGCATCTGCACGTAGGTCTGGCCGGTCGCAACGGCGAACTCGGGCGCGAGCGCGGCGACGATTTGCGGCACGAGGTTGTTGGCGATGCCGGGCGCGCCGCCCTTCAGCTCGTCGTCGAAGTAGGTGGCCGGGCCCTGTTGCAGGCCCACGTAGTCGGCGCAGGATACGAAGGCGCCGGGCGCGAGACGCGGCTGAAGCGAGCCCACCGAGTTGAACGAAACCACGTCGGTGAAACCGAGTTCGGCGAGCGCGGCCATGTTGGCGCGGTAGTTGATCCGGTGCGGCGGCAGCGGGGCCGGGCCGGCGCCGTGGCGATTGAGCACAACCTTGTCGCCACGCTCGCGCAGCGTGACCGCGCCATGTTTGGTCTCGACGGTGCGCTCGGTCCAGGCCGAGAACAGGGACGAATGAATGATGCTGGTTCCACTCACGAGGGCGACTTTCATGCCGCCGAGCTAAGCGGCGCGAGGCGCGGGGCCAAGGCAAAGCGCGTATGCGCGCTGGTCGCGGCGGGGCTTTCGCTGGTGTTTTCGGCCTGCAGCACGCCGGGGCCGGCGCACGGCTACCTTTATTCTCCCGCGCTCGGCAACACGGTGCGCGACATCGATCCGCGCTCGGGCAAGGAGCTCGCCGTCGCGCCGGCCTTCGTAGAGAGCGGCGAACGCGTCATCGCCCTGGCCTACGATCCCTACACCGACCACCTCTTCCTGCGCATCTTCCCGGGCAACTTTGTGCGCGTGGTGGATCGCCCCGCGAACGCGATCAAACGCACTTTCCGCGCGCCAAGTTTGCCCTTGGGCGGGCGCGATTTCGCGGTGCGCTCGCGCGACCGGAACTTCTTTTTCTCGTCCGGCATCGAGCCCGCGTTGATCCAGACCAACCTCGACGGCGAGCTGCGGGCCTACATCCCGCTTGTCGGCCTGGCCGCCCCGGTCTGGGGCGTGGCGCACGACGCGGCGACCGACGAGTTGCTCGTGCTCGCGCATGAGCTCAGCGACCGCGTGCATCGCTTCGCGCTCGATGGTTCGCCGCGCGGTGAAGTTCCGCTGGAGACGGCGGTGCTCGGCGTGTCGCTCGCCTACGACGCGGCGACCAAGACCTATTTCGCCTCGCTCGCCGACGGCTCGGCCATCGGCGTGTTCGACGCGAAAGGCCGCCTGTTGCGCCGCCTGCCGCGCCCCTCCGCCGAGCGCGAGATGTTCATCGACATCGGCGCGCGTTCGCTGGTGAGGATGTTTTGAGCATTCCAAAGGTAGGGCGGGCCCGCTGGACCCGCCGTGGCGTGGTGCGGTGGGTAGGGCGGGACCGCTGGGCCCGCCGTGGCGTGGTGCGGTGGGCCCGGCGGTCCCACCCTACCCCAAAACCCAACTTCACCTCTTCAACGTCCGCGCAACGCCTCGGCGCGCATCGCGCGCCAACGGGCGAGGCGCTCGGCGAGCTTGGCCTCGATGCCGTTGGTCTTGGGCGTGAAAAAGGTGCGGGGCTTTTCCAAATGGGCCTGCGGCGCGATATTCTCCGGGAAATCGTGCGCGTAGAGGTAACCTTTTCCGTGGCCGAGGAGCTTGTTGGCCTTGCCGCCCTTGTCGCGCAGCGCGGTCGGCACGGCCTGCACCGGTTCGCTCTGCAGCGCGCTCTTCGCGGCGGCGAGCGCGAGCGTCACGGAGTTGCTCTTCGGCGCGCAGGCGATGTGCAGCGTGGCGTGGGCGAGCGCGTATTCGGCCTCGGGCAGGCCGACAAATTCGCACGCATGATGCGCCGCCACCGCAAGCGGCAACGCAAGCGCGTCGGCCAGCCCCACGTCCTCGCTGGCAAGGATCACAAGACGCCGCGCGATGAAGCGCGCGTCCTCGCCGCCCGCGAGCATCTTGGCCAGCCAGTAGAGCGCGGCGTCGGGGTCTGAGCCTCGACAACTTTTGATGAAAGCCGAGATCGTGTCGTAGTGCTCGTCCTCGTCGGCGTCGTAGCGGATGCGCCGCTCGCGCGCGAAAACCTCCAGCTCGCGCACGGTCACGCTCGCCCCGGCGGGCAGGCCGGCCACGACAACCTCGAGGGCGTTGAGCGCGCGGCGGAGATCGCCCTCGCAGAGGTTGGCGAGGTCGAGCAGCACGTCGTCGGCCGCCGTGCATCCGGTGGAGCCGAGCCCGCGCTCCGTATCCACCAAAGCCCTACGCAGCACCGAGGCCACGGCGTCGGGCGCGAGCGGCTCCAGCCGGAACAGATGGCTGCGCGAGAGCAGCGGCGGATTGACGTAAAAACCGGGGTTGTGGGTCGTCGCGCCGATGAGGCGGATGTGGCCCTCTTCGACGTCGGGCAGTAGCAGGTCCTGCTGGGATTTGTTGAAACGGTGCAGCTCGTCGATGAAGAGCAGCGTCGGCTCGCTGGGGCGGCGGCGCGCGGTGGCGAGGATCTCGCGCATCTCGCCCACGTTGCTCATGACCGCGTTGACCCGCACGAAGCGGCTGCCGGTCACGCGCGCGATCACCTCGGCGAAGCTCGTCTTGCCGCAGCCGGGCGGACCATAAAACACCAGACTGCCGAAGCGGTTGGCCCCGATGAGGCGCGCGAGCAGGCCGTCGGGCTTGGTAAGGTGCTCCTGCCCGGCGATCTCCTCCAACGTGCGCGGCCGCATGCGCGCGGCGAGCGGCTGGTGCGCGCGCGCCGCCCCCGCCGGGCCCGCCGCCGCCGCTGATGAGCCAAACCCGTCGGCGGGTTCGGTGGAGAAAAAATCGGTTTGGTCGGCGGAAGACATGCGGGGGAAGGGAGCAGCAAAACACCGTCCGCAGCCACGTCGAGCGAGCAGGGCGCTACGTCGAAACCCGTAGTCTCATGAACGCAGTCCATGGTTGCATCTCGCGTTGTTTACATCAATGTTTAACAGTTAATTAACAGACAGGAAAAGCCCCGCGTCTCTTTCCTTTTCATGGCCGATACCCCCGAGCACCCATCCCGCTCCACGCCGCCGCCTCCGCTCACGCAGGCAGAGCGCGAGCGTGATTTGTTGTTCAACCATTCCCGGGACCTGCTCGCGGTCGCCGGCTTCGATGGTTATCTGCGGCAGGTAAACCCGGCCTGGACGCGCGTGCTCGGCTGGACGCGCGAGGAGCTGCTCTCGCGCCCTATTTTTGCTCTGCTGCATCCGGACGACCGCGACCACACCCTCAAGTCGCGTCAGGCTCTGATCGAAAGCGGCACGCCGGTGAATGGCCTCGAAAACCGCTATCTGTGCAAAGACGGCTCCTACCGGTGGCTCTCCTGGCAATCCGCCGCGGAGCCCGGCGGCCAGACCGTGTTCGCCGTGGCGCGCGACATCACGGAACGGCACCTGAAAGAGCACGAGCGCCTCGTGCATCATAAGCTGCAATCGACCGGCGCGCTCGCCGGCGGCATCGCGCACGATTTCAACAACCTGCTCGCCGGCATCCTGCTGAACCTGGAAATGGTCGGCCTCACCGGCCCCGTGAACGAGACGCAAAATCGCCACCTGCAGCAAGCTCGCGACATCATCGAGACCGCTCGCGAACTCACTCGCCAGATCATCACCTTCGCCCAGAGAGACTCCGCCTCGCGCCACGCCGTCGCACTCAAAACCCCGCTCCGCCAGGCCTTGGAGCACGCGCTGGCCGGCTCCGATATCGTGAGCGAAACCGAGTTCGCGCCCAAACTTTGGCCCGCGCTCGTGGACGAAACCCAACTCGTCCAGGTCATCCGGAACCTCGTGCAAAATTCCCGCGACGCCATGCCCTCCGGCGGGCGGGTTCGCCTGCGCGCCGAAAACGTCACTCTCGCCACCGCCCCCGGCCCCGGCGCGAAACCCGGCGACTACGTCTGCATCACGGTCAGCGACGACGGTTCGGGTATCTCCCCTGAAACGCTTCCGCTCGTGTTCGACCCCTATTTCTCCACCAAGCAGCGCGGCCCGCAAAAGGGCATGGGACTCGGCCTCTCGCTCTGCCACTCGATCCTGCAAAATCACGGCGGCACCATAGCCATCGAATCCCGCCCCGGCCAAGGCACCACGGTGCGCTGCCATCTGCCGGCGGTTCCCGACCGCGACAAATCCAACGGGGGGTCCAGACATCCCCTACCCTCGCCGGATCGCTTCGCCGCGTCCGGCGCATCCGCCGCCTCCGCCCGCCGCGTGCTCGTGCTGGAGGACGAACTCGGCCTGCAAAAAATCATCGCCGCCGCGCTCGAACGCCTCGGTTACGTCGCCGAAATCGCCGCCGAAGGCTCGGCCGCCGTCGTGCTTCACGACGAGGCGATGCGGCGCGGCGCGCCCTTCGACGTCGCCCTGCTCGACCTCACCGTCCACGGCGGCATGGGCGGCCCCGACATCCTGCCCTTGCTGCGCCAACGCGCGCCCGCCCTACGCGCCATCCTTATGACCGGCCAGCTGCGCGAACAGATGCTCCACGAACACGAGCGTCAGGGTTTCGACGCCGCGCTCGCCAAGCCCTTCTCCCTCGAGCGCCTCGCCGAGGTGCTCGCCGAGGTCCTCGCCTCGCATTCCGAATCCGAAACGTAGGGGCTTCGCTTGCGAAGACCGGTTCCGTGGTTCGTCGCGCCGTCCGGCACGCGCGGTCGTCGCAGGCGACGACCCTACATCGAACCTGCCACCGCCACATCCGTCTCCACCGCCAAACCAGCCGCGCGGGCGAAGGCCTCTGCGCAGCGCATGCCGTCGAGCGCCGCGCTCACGATGCCACCCGCAAAGCCCGCGCCTTCGCCGCAGGGATAGAGGCCGCCGACTTCCGGATGCTGAAGCGTCACCGCGTCGCGCGGGATGCGCACTGGCGAACTCGTGCGTGTCTCGAACCCGATCAACACCGCCTCGCGGTCGGTGTAGCCCTGCATCTGGCTGCCGAATAATTTTAAGCCCTCGCGCATGCGCCACGCGATCGCGTGCGGCAGGAGCTGGTCGATGCGCGCGGGCGTGATGCCCGGAAAATAACTCGTCGCGGGCAGATCGCCCGACGCCACCCCGGCCAGGAAATCCGGCACCCGCTGGCCGGGCGCGCGCTGGCCGCCGCCGCCCGCCTGTTTGGCGACTTGCTCCAGCGCCTTTTGCGCGGCGAGGCCCGCCAGCACGCCATGCTCCGCCGCCCACGGCGCGGTGTCCTCGGGCTCCACCGTCACCACAAGTCCGCTGTTGGCGAAGGGCGAATCACGGCGCGAGAGACTCATTCCGTTGACCACGACCTCGTCGTTCTCGGTCGCTGCCGGCACGATGAAACCACCCGGACACATGCAGAACGAATGCACGCCGCGATCCTCGATCTTGGTCGCGAGCCGATAGCTCGCGGCCGGCAGCAAATGCGGACGCTTCTGCCCCGGGCCGTAGTGGTATTGGCGCTGGTCGATAAACGTCTGCGAGTGCTCGATGCGCACTCCCATGGCGAAGGCTTTTTGCTCCAAGCGCACGCCGTCGGCCGCGAGCAGGCGGTAAACATCCCGCGCGGAGTGGCCGGTGGCGAGGATGACGGCGTCGCCCGCAAACTCGCGTCCGTCCGCCGTAGTTACTCCGTGGATACGCCCCTCGCGCCGCAGAAACCCGTTGGCTTTCGCGCCGAAATGGACCTCGCCGCCGGCGGCGAGGATGCTGCCGCGCATGGCCTTGACGACGTTGGGCAGGAGGTTGGAGCCGATGTGCGGGTGCGAATCCACCAGTATCTGCTCGGGCGCACCGTGGGCGACGAAGGTCTCGTAAACCTTGGCGACGGGGCCGCGCTTGGTCGCGCGGGTGTAGAGTTTTCCATCGGAGAAGGTGCCTGCGCCGCCCTCGCCGAAGCAGTAGTTGGAGTCCTCGATCACCACGCCCTGGCGCAGGATGGGGGCGAGGTCGAAGCGGCGCGCGGAGGCGTCCTTGCCGCGCTCGAGCACGATGGGTTTCACGCCGAGTTCGATGAGGCGCAGCGCGGCGAAGAGCCCGGCCGGGCCCGAGCCGACGATGATGACGCGCGGCGCACGGGCGGAGACTTCGCGGTAGTCGGGCGTGGGGAGCACGTCGGGAGGCAGGGCGGCGTCGATGCCGACCTCGAGGCGGAGCTGGATGACGATGCGGCGTTTGCGGGCGTCGATGGAGTGTTTGCGTAAGCGAACGTCCTTGATGCGGGCCTCGGAGACGCGGAGTTCCTTGGCGGCGGCGCGACGGCGTGCGGCCTCGTCCTCGGATTGGTCCAAGGGCAGGATGACATCCACGATTTCGCGGCGGGCGTTGCTCATGGGCGGAGGGAAGGCGAGCGCGTCGGCGGGCTCAAGTTTTCCCGCGCGTGGTCTTGTCTTGATGTCCGAATGTAGGGCGGGGTCGCCGCCCCCCGCCGCAGTCGTAACGGATGACGGCGGGGTGCGGCGACCCCGCCCTACACAAAATCCCTGCCTCAATTCCGCAGCACTACCACGCGGTCGCCGGCGGAGACGGTCCACTCGGCGGCGGGGCCGGGGTTGAGCATGAGCCCGTCGGCGCCCGGGTCCACCGTGCCGTCCTCCTCCGCCACGTCCGCGCTAGCGGCGGCGGTGGCGTTGGCTTGCTCGGAGAAATAACCGAGCGCCACTTCGTGGTGTTGGCGCGCGAGGGATTGCAGACGCGCGAAGTCGATGCGTTCGCAGGGCGCGACTCCATAACTCACCACGTCGCGGAAGGTGATCTCGGTCTGGCCCGAGTTAAATAATTGCTCGAAGACGGCGTTCAACTCGCGGCGCAGCGCGACCTGGCCGAGCATGTGGCTCAGCACTTGGGGCGAGAGCAGATACTGATAGGCGTGAGGCCCATCTCCAGCTTGCGAATCCACTCGTTGAGACCTTGGGTGAGCACGGCCACGAGCACGCCGAGGGCGACGATGCCGATGGCGGCCGCGCCGATGGCGAGGCGGGCGAAAGTGCCGCTGAGGAGCAGGCGCTCGATGATGAATTGAACGCGGTTGCGGAACGGATTGATGACCATCCGGGGCAACTCGAAGGGATTGAATCCGCGAACACTCGGGACACGTTTTTCGGGCACGGGCGAAGACACGGCGGACGGGGGGGGGACAAAGCAACGGCGTTTCGCGAAAAGTCCGTCCGGCACCGGGAGCGCCGGCATCCTGCCGGCTTTCGGAGCAAACAGCCGGCAGGATGCCGGCGCTCCCGGTGGGGGTGACGTCGGTTCGTGTTACACATGGCTCAAACGCGGGCTCGCAATCGCAAGCACTGGGCGTTTTTGCTCCGGCATGCGGCCACGCTCCCTCGCTCATCGCGCGCCCCTCGCGGGCTTGGTCGCGGCGTGGGCGGTCGGGGCGGTCGCGATGCACACCGGCCTGCTGCGCTACGAAACGGGCGGCCTCGTGATCGCGGCCTCGCTGGCCGGCCTCGCGCTCGCGTGGGCGGGCGGGCGACGCGGAGAAACCACCGCGCGGCGTTGGGCGCTCTTCGGCGGACTGGCCCTCGCGGTCGCGGCGGCGGGCGCGTTGCGCACCGGACAGGAACGCGGGCGGCTGGTCGAGTGGGACGCCCTCGAGCTGCCGCCGCGCGAGGCGCGGCTGACCTTGCGAATCGAGCGGCTCTTCGCCCCGCCGCAGGGTCGCGAGGACAGGGCGGGCGGGATCGCGCGCGTGGTCGGGGCGGAGGCGCATCTGCGCGACCTGAACGGACAGCGTATCCAGTTTTTAACGACATGGCCGGTCGAGGCGGGGCCGCCGCTGCGCGGGGCGGAGTTTGTGGCGCTCGGTTTGTTGAGGCCAGTGGAGGCGCGGCCGGAGGCGGGCGGCTTCGACCGCTTCCTGGCGGACTCGGGGGTGAACTTTTCCTTTTCGCGCGGGCGCATCGAGGGCGAGCCGAAAGCGGCGGGGGCGTGGTCGCGATTTTGCGCGGCGGCGGGGGCGCGCCTGGAGGGGATCTTGCGCACGGGGCTGGAGGACAAACCGGCGCGGGCGGATCTTTACGTGGCGATGATGCTCGGGAAAAAGCAGGAGCTGGGCGAGGAGCGGAAGGACTGGTTCATGCGCAGCGGGACGATGCATCTTTTCGCGATTTCGGGGCTGCACATCGCGGGCATCGCGCTGGCGCTAAACACGCTGCTGGGGCTGGCGCGGGTGCCGCCGCTGGCGCGTTTCGCGGCGGGCACGGTGTTGTTGTGGATCTTCGTGCAGACCACGGGCGGCACGCCCTCGGCAGTGCGGGCGTTTTGGATGGTGACGTGCATCCTGGCCGCGCACCGGCTGCGCCTGCCGGGCAACAGTCTGGCGGCCTTGGCGGCGTCGGCGCTGGTGGTGTTGATCATCGATCCGCATCAGCTTTTCGGGGCGGGTTTTCAAATGAGCTACGGCATCGTGGGCGCGTTGCTGCTCTACGGCGTGCCGCTGCATGAAAAATGGCGCGACGCGTGGCGACCGGGCTTGAACGTGCCCGCGGAGGACCGGCCGGGCTGGCTGCGGTGGCTGGAGAAGACGCCGCCGCTGGCGGTCATGAGCGTGCTCGCGCTCGGGCTGGCGGCGACGCTGGTGAGTTTGCCCGCGACCGTGACGTTTTTCGGCCTCATGACGCCGGGCGGGTTTTTCGTGAACCTGTTGCTGGTCCCGACGGCGGGGCTGGTGCTGTTCTCGGGCGTGGGGGCGATAGTGTGCGGGCTGGCGGGGCTCGCGCCGCTGGCGAGTTTGTTCAACCACGCAGCCGTCGTCGTGCTCGCAGGCATGGAAGGCCTGGTGCGCCTTTCGCTTCAGATTCCGGGCAACTCCTGGCCGGCGGCGTTCACGCAGACGTGGCTGGGACCGGCTACGATGGCGGGAATGTTGGCCTTGCTGGCGGTCGGTTACATGCGCGGCTGGCGAGCGCAGGAAGGCGGCCACTGGGTGCCATGGGCGGTGCTCGGGCTCGTGCTTGTGCTCGGCGTGCGGGGCGTTTGAGTGGCGCGCATGAAAAGCGCCTACGAACTAGCGATGGAACGGCTCGACAAATCCGCGCCTAAGGAAAAACCGCTCAGCGCGGCCCAGAAAACGCGCCTCGGCGAAATCGACATCCTCTACAAGGGTAAGTGGGCCGAGCGTGAGGTATTTTTGAAAGAGCAGCTGGAGAAAGCGCTAGGGAGCGGCGACCTCGACGAGTCCGAGCTGGTGCGGGTGCAACTTGCCCGCGAAAAAGTCCGCCTCGACGAGGAGCGCGAAGAGGAAAAGGAGCGCGTGCGCCGCGAGTCGCGCTGATCAATCCGCCCGCGTCGGCAAACGCGGGGCGCACCCCTCCACCTATTAATCGTCGCCACGTCTCTGTGCGCCCCGTCTCCTCGTAGAGGCTTCGCAAGCGAAGCCCGCGCCCGACGGACAGCTCCAGCCTCCAAGGACAGCCGCTTGCCAGGGATCAAGCCGATTACCAGCCCTACCCTAACTCGAGGCCGAAGAAACCGGCCGCGTTGCCGTGGCAGATGTCGCGCACCAGTGCATCGAGCGCGGCCGCGTCGTCTGGGATCAGGCCCGCCTCCACGTCTTCGCCGAGCAGCTTGCACAGGATGCGGCGGAAGTATTCGTGGCGCGGATACGAGAGAAAGCTGCGCGAATCCGTTAGCATGCCCACGAAGCGCGAGAGCAGGCCGAGCGACGACAGCGCGTTGATCTGCCACTCCATGCCTTCCTTCTGGTCGAGGAACCACCAGCCGCTGCCGAACTGGATCTTCCCCGCCACGGAACCATCCTGGAAATTGCCGACCATCGCCGCGAAGACGTAGTTGTCGGCCGGGTTCAGATTATAGAGCACGATCTTCGGCAGCGCGTTTTCGCGGTCCAGCGTGTCGAGGTAGCGTGAAAGCGCGCGAGCCTGCGGGAAATCGCCGATGCTATCCACGCCCGCGTCCGCGCCGAGGCGCTTGAGCAGGCGGCTGTTGTTGTTTCGCAGCGCGCCGAGGTGCAGCTGCTTCGTCCAGCCGCGCTTCGCGTCGAGACGGCCGAGAAACACCATCACATACCAGACCCACTTGGCGGTCTGCTCAGGCGTGGCGGCGCGACCACCGCGCGTCTGCGTGAAAATCGCCTTCGCCTCTTCCTCGGTGCAATCGGCGTCGGGCAGATTTTCCAGGCCGTGGTCGGAGAGACGTCCGCCGATCGAGTGGAAAAACGCATGACGCTTATCGAGCGCGGCGAGCAACGCGGCGAGGTCCGTGATCTCGACTTCGGCGCGGGCGGCGAGCGCGTCGCACCAGCCGTTGAACACGGCGGGCGCGGCGACGGCCATGAGTTTGTCGGCGCGGTAGGTCGGGTAAATGCGGGTCTTCAGGCCGGACTTCGCGATGGCCACGTGATGCTCCAGCGAGTCGGCCGGATCGTCGGTGGTGCAGACGACCGTCACGCGATTGGCGGTGAGGATGCCCTGCGTGCTGAACTCGGGCAGGGCCAGCTTGGCGTTGGCGAGTTCCCAAATTTGGGGCGCGTTGGCCTCGTTGATGAGGAGGTCGATGCCGAAGTAGCGGCGCAGTTCGAGGTGCGACCAGTGGTGCAGCGGGTTGCGCACGAGCTGCGGCACGACGCGGCAGTAGGCGAGGAACTTGTCGTAGTCGGAGGTGTTGCTCCCGGTGATGAGGTCCTCGTTCACGCCGGCCGAGCGCAGGGCGCGCCACTTGTAGTGGTCGCCCGCGAGCCAGATTTGCGTGAGGTTCTCGAACTGGCGATTCGCCGCGATCTGATCCGGCGGCAGATGACAGTGGTAGTCGTAGATCGGCTCCGCCTTCGCAACGTCGTGGTAAAGGCGACGCGCGGTCGCGGTGGTGAGCAGGAAATCGTCGTGAAGAAAGGCGGAAAACATGGCGGAGGAGTAAAAGGTAGGGACGGACCGCCGGGCCGTCCGAGTTTGCGCTGCATGACGGCGGGCCCGGCGGTCCCGCCCTACCCTTAAACCTCAGCCGACGAGGTTCGCCTTGATGTAGTCGAAGCTCTGCTTGATCGAGACGAAGGGATCGCCCGGGCAGACGTCCTGCTCGACGATGAACCACTCGCAGCCGCCGGCCTCGGCCTCGGCGATGATGCGCTTGAAATCGAGCGTGCCCGCGCCGATCTCGCAATAGGTGCTCTCGCCGGCCGGGTTCACCTTATAGTCCTTGAGGTGAATGAACGGCGTGCGGCCCGCCACGCGCTTCACCCACTCGACGACGTCGCCGCCGCCGCGTTGCACCCAGAAGGTGTCGAGCTCGGCCACGATGTTCTCGGGCGAGGTCTCGTCGTAGATGCGCTCAAGGAAAGTCTTCCCGCCGGCGGGACGGTAAAACTCGTTGGCGTGATTATGATAGCCGAGCTTCATGCCGGCGGCGCGGAACTTCGCGCCCGCGATGTCGAGCTTCTTGATGAGCGTGTCCACGTGCTCGGGGTTGTCGAAATCAATGCCCGCGGGATACGGGTAGGCGGTGAGCTTCGTATCCAAAGCTTGGAGACGCGCGATGACGGCGTCGGTCTCGTCGAGGATCTTTTGGCCGTTTTCGTGGGTGGCGCAGATGGTCAGGCCCTCGGCCTTGCACATGGCGACGAGTTCGGCCTCGGGAATTGGGCCGACGCCGCTGATCTGCACGGCGGTGTAGCCGATCGCGCGCACCTTTTTCATAGTGGCGGCGAAGTCCTCGGCGGTTTTGCAAAAATCACGAAGCGTGTAGAGCTGGATGGCGACTTGGGAGAGTTTCATGGGGATTATTGTGAAAGAATAGAAACCGCTAAATAACGCTAAAATCCGCTAAATCAGACATTACCTTTTAGCGTCCTTTAGCGAAATTTAGCGGTTCAATAAGGTTCGAACTTACTTGCCGAAGGACTTGCTGAAATCGACCGGGGCGGCGACGACGACCTTCTTCTTTTTACCCTTCTTGGCGGACTCGGCGATCTTGGCCTTGAGCAGGCGTTCATATTTCTTGCCGTCGATCGGGAGCGCCACGGGCTTCTGGGTCCA
Source organism: uncultured Akkermansia sp. (assembly GCA_964579225.1). Taxonomy (GTDB): domain Bacteria; phylum Verrucomicrobiota; class Verrucomicrobiia; order Opitutales; family Opitutaceae; genus IMCC26134_A. Next base: position 22,313 of record CAZOGV010000018.1, read on the forward strand.
GGCGGAGAGCAGCATGGAGTTCGCCAGCTCGACCGAGTGGATGCCCTCCGGCGCGGGGGCCACGAGCTTGGCGCCGTCGAGGATGGCGTCGGTGAAGTTTTGCAGCACCTCGTTGTGCTGGCCGCCGTGACCGGCGGCGGGGATAGAGACATCCCAGGTGGCCGGACGGCCGAAGAACCCGGTGGTGGTGCGGGAGAATTCGCCCATTTCCTGCTCGTTGCGCACGTAGGTGATCTTGTCGTCCTCATAGACAAGCTTGCCGCGCTCGGCGACGATCTCGAGGCGGTTGGTGCCGGGGGCTTCGCCGGTGGAGGTAATAAACACGCCGGTCGCGCCATTCTTGAAGGTCATGGTCGCGGTGACGTCGTCCTCGACCTCGATGTCGTGGTATTTGCCGAACTGGCAATTGGCCGAAAGTGTCACGGGCATGCCGAACATCCACTGGAAGAGGTCGAGGTTGTGCGGGCATTGGTTGAGCAACACGCCGCCGCCTTCGCCGGCCCAGGTCGCGCGCCAGCCGCCCGAGGCGTAGTAGGCGTGGGTGCGGAACCAATTCGTGATGATCCAGTTCACGCGGCGAATCTCGCCGAGCTCTCCGCTCTGGATTAGGGCGTGGATTTTTTGATAATAGCGGTCGGTGCGTTGATTGAACATCGCGGCGAACACCTGCTTCTTCTCACGGCCCTTGTAGGCGGCGATGAGGCGCTCGCAGTCGGCGCGGTGCACAGAGACGGGCTTCTCCACCATGACGTGCAGACCGGCCTTGAGCGCGGCGATGCCGATCGTGGTGTGGTCGTAGTGCGGCGTGGCGATGAGGATGGCGTCGATGAGGCCGGAGGCCATCATCTCGTCGGCGGTCTTGAACCCTTTCACCTGCGGCACGCGGGCCAGCTTGGCGGGGTCCAGATCGGCGCCGGCACAGAGTTCGAGGCGCGTTACTTTTCCTGCGAGAATTTGCTGGGCGTGGGTATAACCCATGTTGCCGAGACCAACGATACCGATGCGGACTGTTTTCATAGAGGGGGAAAGGGACTAAGCCGCCGACACTAAAAGGTCGCCCAAACCGCGCGAAGGCGCTTGCCTGCAAACTGTCTCAGCCGCTTGGTATTCGCACCCCTTTCACCCCATGCAAGACGCCCGCGTCACCTTAAAACAAGTCGCCCTGCAGGCCGGCGTGCATGTCTCCACGGCGTGGCGCGCGTTGAAAAACGACACCTACGTCGAGCCCGCCAAACGCGCCCGCATCCGCGCCATCGCCAAGGAGCTGGGCTACGCGCCCGACCCCATGCTCACCGCGCTGAGCAACTACCGCCGCAAGCAGGCTCCTGTGGCTTTTCAATCCACCCTCGCATGGATCAATAATTTTCCGGTGCGCGAGGAGGGCCGCGCGCTGGTGAACATCGCGAGCTACCACGAGGGCGCGCTGCGCTTCGCGACGCAGATGGGTTTTAAGCTGGAGGAGTTTTGGTTGGCCGAGCCCGGCATGTCCGCGAAGCGCGCGCGCGAGGTCTTGCTGGCGCGCGGCATTCGCGGGCTGGTGTTCCCGCCCCAACCGATGTCGGGCACGGAGCTAGCGCTCGACGTCGAGTCCTTCGCCAGCGTGACCATCGGCTACTCGCTCTCCACCCCGCGTCTGCACGTCGTGGCCGGACACCAGCACAACGCGACGCTGCGCGCCCTGCGCGAGCTGGCCAAGCTGGGCCACACCCGCATCGGCATGGTTGCCGCCACCGAGACGCTCCGCCGCGCCAACCACAGCTTCGAGTCGCCCTACCATTTTTTCCAGGCGGTGCAGGACGAGGCGCAACGCATGCCGCTCTTCGCCATACCGGGCCGCGACGAGCCGCGCAACGTGGCCGGCGCGCGCGACGCGTTTCTCGCCTGGCACAAGCGCCACCGCCCCACCGCCATCGTCAGCCACGTGAGCGAGGTGCGCGGCTGGCTGGAGGCCGCGGGTCGCGCCGTGCCCGACGACGTATCGCTGGCCACGCTCTCGCGCGCCTTCGACCGCGACTGGTCGGGCATCGACCAGCAGGAGGTCGAGATCGGCCGCCGCGCGCTGGAGCTGCTGGTGAGTCTTTTCCAAAGCGGCGAACGCGGCGCGCCCGCCACCCCGCTGCGTCTGCTCGTCGAGGGCCGCTGGATCGAGGGCGAGACGACGCGCCGCATCGGCCCGCCCGCCGAGGAGTTGCTGGCTCGGCTGAGCTGAGCGGCCTTCAACACCCCCGTAAGCCGCTTGGAGGGCGGGGCTCCGTCCCCGCCGCGAAAACGTGGAGGGCGGGGCTCCGTCCCCGCCGCGAAAACCATCGAGCTACGGCGGCGGGGACGGAGCCCCGCCCTCCAGCGCAGCCGGCGAAGCGAGGCGAGGCTGAGCTGAGCA
>CAZOGV010000019.1:0-7220 GCA_964579225.1 uncultured Akkermansia sp.
GGCGGAAATTGAGCTTACGCTCAATCCTACGAGGAGGCGGAAATTGAACTTACGTTCAATCCTACGAGGCGGCGAAAATTGAGCTTACGCTCAATCCTACGAGGCGGCGGGGGGAACCGGGGGAGGCAGGGGTAATTGAACTTACGTTCAATCCTACGCAGAGGGCGGGCGGCGCAACGGGGTGTGCGGGCGCAAAAAAACCCGGCGGGTGAGGCCGGGTTTGGAGGATACGGGGGCGGGTGGTTTAGCGCCCTCCGCCGGGGCCGCCGAGGCCGCCCATGCCGGGTAGGCCGCCTTCCCAGCTCGCGGGACGGCTCCAGGGAATGGAGGAGTCTTCGGGTTGCTTGGTCGCGCAGCCGGAGGCGAGCGCGAGAAAAACAGAGCCGAGGGCGAGCGTGAGGAGGCGGCGGATCATAAGAATTTTTTAGTGGGCGAAGCTGGCGGTGTCGCCGGCTTGCAGAGCGGATCGGATGGAGGAGGGGACGACTTGGGCGACGGTGTAGGTTTCCTGCACGTTGGAAACGACGGATTCGGCTATGTTGCGGCCATCGCGCGAGATCACGAATTTATGGCCGGCGGCGACGCCGTCGGCGGTGCCTAGTTCGAGAACGACGAAGGCGTTGCGGGGGCCGACTTGGGCGACGCGGGACTTGGCGGCGCGATCACTGGGGGGGAGCTGGGCTTCGGCGGGAGCGCCGCCAATGCCAGAACCGCCGCGGGAGATGGGCGCGCTGGCTTGGAGTTCGGTGATGCGGGCTTCGAGGCCGGCGACGGTCTGCTTGAGTGCCTCGACTTCCTCGGGGCTAGCGACTTCGGCGGCGAGGCGAGCCTGGACGAGTTCTACACGGGTGGCATCGAGTTCAGCCTTGATCTTCTTTTCGGATTCTTCCTTTGCGGCTAGGATGCTCTTGAGGGTTTCGTTCTCGCGGGTGCCCTGGACGTTGCGGGCTTCGGAGGCGGTGAGGCTGCGCTTGGCGTCTCCGAGGTCGCCGTCGGTGCGAGCGAGGTTGTTTTGAAGGGCGGTGCGTTCCTCGGTGACGCGGGTAAGATCACTCTGGAGAGTGGAAGCACGGGACTGTTCGGCGGAGAGCTGCTCTTGGAGCTGCTTTTTGGTGTCGCCGATCTGCCACCAGAAGTAGCCGGAGGCGGCGGAGCCGAGCAGAGCGAGAATAGCTAGAATCAGGGTAATGGATTTCATTGGGAATACAGGGGGGAGAAAGTGATTGGGCAGAACACTGTTGAAAAGCAGAAAGTGATCCCTCGCTGTTTTTAGAGGATGAATCGAGCGCGCGATACGGCCCCGGGCTTATTTGCAGCAAATGCGCAGCATTGCGTCCCACCCACTGGAAACAGCGATGGAACCGGTATTATGAAGCAAGTGTCCGTCCTGCGGGTTGCAAGACGGGTGCAGTTTTACATGACGGCGATTATGCCTAGAATGACGGGCACGAGGGCGTGCCCGCTCGGCTGCATCAGGCAGAGAAGGTGCTGGTGAACCAGGGCGTGGCGGGGCACTTGGTGAGCGCGCCGTTGGCGGCGAGGTGATCAAGGATCTTGTAGGCGAGCTCGGGGTTGCCGCCGACGGCTTTGGCGGCGGCCTCGGCGGTGTAATGCTGGCCGGGGGCAGCCTTGAGGGCGGCGACGAGTTTTTGTTGGAGGTCGATGACGGCGGTGGCGGCCTTCTTGCCGGCTTCGACGCCGGGCTGGTGGTAGGCGTTTATACCGACGAGGGTAGCATAGAAGCCGACGGCGCGCTCATAGAGGGCGATCATCAGGCCGAGGGTGCGAGCGTTGAGCTCGTTGACCGTGACGGTGACGGAGTGGCGGTCTTTTTCGCTGAGCGCGTCGCGGGTGCCGAGGTAGAAGCCGACGAGGTAGTCGCCGGAGGTGATGCCGGGCTCGACTTGCATGGACGCGGAGGCGCGGTCCTTGAGCACCTCGATGAAGGTGACGAAGAAGTTGTTCACGCCTTCGCGGAGTTGTTGCACGTAGGCGTGCTGGTCGGTGGAGCCCTTGTTGCCGTAAACGGCGATGCCTTGGTTGACGACCTTGCCCGCGAGATCGAACTCCTTGCCGAGCGACTCCATGACGAGCTGCTGGAGATAGCGGGAGAAGAGGAGGAGGCGGTCTTTGTAGGGGAGGATGACCATGTCCTTCGCGCCGCGTCCGGCGGTCTCGTAGTGCCACATGAGGGCGAGGAGGGCGGCGGGGTTTTCGGCGGTGACGGTGGAGCGGGTGACCTCGTCCATGGCGGCGGCACCGGCGAGCATGGCGTCGGTGTCGATGCCCTGGAGGGCAGCGGGGAGGAGGCCGACGGTGCAGAGTTCGGAGGTGCGGCCGCCGACCCAATCCCACATAGCGAAGCGAGTGAGCCAGCCCTGGGAGATGGCGATCTGGTCGAGCTTGGAGCCGTCGCCGGTGACAGCGACGAAGTGCTTGGCGAAGTCGAGGCCAGCGGCCTTGAAGGCGGCGGCGGCTTCAAGCATGCCGTTGCGGGTCTCGACGGTGCCGCCGGACTTGGAGATGACGACGACGAGGGTCTCGGCGAGTTTACCGGCGAGCTGGGCGAGGACGTAGTCGATGCCGTCGGGGTCTGTGTTGTCGAAGAAGGAGACGGCCATCTTGTCCGCGCCGGGCTGGCCGAGGGCGTGGTTGACGAGCTGGGGGCCGAGGGCGGAGCCGCCGATGCCGACGACAAGGAGTTGGGTGAACTTTTTGCCGGTGGAGCCGCGGAGCTTGCCGGTGTGGACGTCGGCGGCGAAGGCGCGGATCTGGGCGAGGGAGTCGTCGATGGCCTTGGTTACGTCGGCGGTGGGGGCGAGTTTGGCGGCGCGCAGCCAGTAGTGGCCGACCATGCGGTTTTCGTCGGGGTTGGCGATGGCGCCGGCCTCGAGTTGCTTCATCGCGGCGTAGGCCTCTTGGATGGCGGGCTCTTTTTGGGCGAGGAACGTATCCGGAAAAGGGATACGGCTGTAATCGAGGGCGAAGCCGAGCTGCGCGTTGTGGTAGCTGTATTGGGTGAAGCGGTTCCAAGTGGACATGGCGATGGGGGGATTGAAGGGGACGAAGCGTGGAGTAAGAAGGGGCGGAGTGGCGAGACGGGTTATGGGCGCGGGGGATGAATTTCTCGCGTGGTCCGAATGCGAACTATTGCGCGGTCGGAAGAGTCCAGTCGTGAGCGCGCGCAAATTCATGGCATTCACCTGCGGCAATTTGTGGTCGTGACCCTTGCGGTCGCCGCAGATAGGGCGTGAAACTTCACCTCGATGATCTTGCGCAGGGAAACTGGGCCATTCCGGATGAGAGTCTGGGCCAAGAAAAGGTGACCCAGGCATGCCCAAAGGAAGGAGGCATACGCCGGAGCAGATCGTCGCGATTTTGTGCCGGCTCGAACACGGGGAGGTGGCGGTAGCCGTCTGCCGCAATGTGAACATCAGCGAGGCGTCGTTTGACCGCTGGAAGTAGCATTATGGCGCGATGGAGCTGGACGAGTTGAAGGAGCTGAAGGCGCTGCGAGACGAGGACGCGCGCCTGAAGCGACAGGTCACCGATCAGGCCCTGAGCATCTAGGTTCTGAAAAGAAGTGAACTCACAGTCATCTCTGCGGGATGGCTGTGGTGTGGGTTGAGTGCTTTTTTCGGATTCATAGTTTGAGTCAACCGGCTGCCCAGGCAAGGGCTTGGCGGAAGTGTTGGACGCGGCGCGCGATGGTGGTCGCGTGCGCGACCGGGGATTTCTAGAATTTGGGTTAAGCCAGAAGCCTTCGTCCACCGGCAGATTCTCTGTCGGCGCGGATCGCTTCCGGCCCCCATGCTTATGAGGGACGAATATCTTCAAAATGCCCGCAAGGTCATCAGCGACCCCAATATTCTCGTGAACGTGGTCTCGCGTCGCGTGAAACAGCTTCGTCGCGGCAGTCGCCCGCTCGTCGTGTCGCTCGAAAAACTCGCCCCGGAGGACATCGCCCTACGCGAGATCGTGGAGGGCAAGATCACCTATCGTCTGCCCACGACGGAAGAGTTGGCCGAACGTTGAGCCCCGGGTTCGACATCACGCTGCGCGTCGGTTGCAGCCTAGCCTATACCGTCACTGGCACGGCCTCGCTAGTTGCTTCATGTGCGGCCAAGAGCGAGCGCCGACCATGCGCTCGCGTTCGATGCGCTCACCCTTGGCAATGATTTGCCGTCGGAGGAATTTATCGACGATCACGGCAATCCCGTGCTGCGCATCACGCTGGAGCCGGGAGAAAACTTTTTCCGGCACGACGCCATTATCGCCGCGACGTCGCGGCCGGATAACGCAGACCTGCCGGCCGACGCGCGCCCGCTCTCGCCCGCTGAGCTTCCGCCCGAGTTGCTTCGCTACACGCTGCCGAGTCGTTATTGCGATTCGGACAAGCTGGCGAATTTCGCGTGGGAAAAATTCGGGCAGATCGAGCATGGTCTGCCGCGCGTCGAGGCCATCAGCTGTTGGCTGCACAAGAACATCGAGTATCGTTACTACTCTGGTCGCGCGGACCTTTCCGCTTGGGATGTGTTGCAACGCGGCTATGGCGTGTGTCGGGATTTCGCGCATCTGGCGGTCGCGCTGAACCGCACGTTTAATCTGCCGGCGCGCTACGTGACCGGGCATCTGCCCGACATCGGGTTTCCCGATCCGGTGGGGCACATGGATTTTCACGCCTACGCGGAGGTGAATGTGGGCGGGCACTGGTTTACGACCGATCCGCGCTTTAACGTGCCGCGTATCGGCCGATTAAAAGTCGCGTGCGGATCGGACGCGGTGGACGGTGCGTTTTCGACGATTTTCGGCGGTGCCACGCTGACGTATTTCCAGGTGTGGGCCTACCAGATCGCGCGCGGCACGGTGGGTGTGGGCGATCCGCTCGATTTTACGAAGCGCCTAGATAATCGCACCGAGATCGTGACCGAAGCGCCGTATCGGGTTTGAGCGGAGGGCGGGCGGTTTCGAGGCGTAGGGGCTTCGCTTGCGAAGACCGGGTTGGGGTTATTCGGGGCGCGGTCCGGCGGGCGCGGGCTTCGCAAGCGAAGCCCCTACGACGGAGCGGAAGAAGGCGGAGGCGTATTCGGAAAATGGTTACGCGTTGGTTTTCGGCGCTTCAGCGCAGGTTAGGGCTGTCGGCGAGGTAGAGGAGGTCGCGGATGAGAATCTGATCGGAGTAGTTGATGCCGGCGGCGGTGGTGAGCGAGCGCAGCCCGGTGGAGAATTCGCGCAGGCGCAGCGCGAGGGTGAGCAGGGTGGGGTCGTTGGGCAGCAGGTGGCGGGGCGGAAGGGAGGCTGCGATGCGATCGAGACCGGCGGCGGTTTCTTCGAGCAAGATGGGATTTGTTTTAACGAGGTCGAAGAGGTCGCGGCGATCTTGCGCGGCGATGCCGTCGGTGCGGGATAGCACGTCGAGCACGCGGCGTGGCGAGGTGGTGAGCTGGTCGGGGCTGAAGCGGGTTTCGCTGACGGTTCTGTTGGTCTGCGCGATGAAGGCTTGCGAGCCGGGCGCGGGCGGGAGGATGAGGCCGTTGTAGATGACGGGGCGCGGCGGCACCACGGTGGTGGTGTTGGTGGACGTGGTGGTGGTGCGGTAGCGCAGGGGCACGCTGACGGTGAGGCTTTCGTCGAGCATGCGGCGCAGCTCGGCCCCGGCTTGGGCGGGGGTGAGGAGGCCGGCGAAGAGGCCAAGGTTCACGGGCTGAGGGCTGCGGAGGAAAATCGCGCGCTGGCGGGCGGCGTCGAGCGCGGGTTCCTCGGTTTTGAGGCGGGCGAGGTCGAACCTATCCCAGGCGACCAGCGTGAGCGGGGAGTCGGCGGTGGTGATGACGACGAGGCCTTCGGGGCGGGCTTCCCAAATTCCGGCGAAGTCCACTTCGCGGCCGTTGGCTCCGGCGAGGCGGACGGGGCCGGGCGCGCCGGTGACGGGGCTGATGGAGTTGTCGGAGCTGTTATCGGGCGGGGGTTGGGCGAAGGCGCCGGGCACGGGGGCGAGCGCAAGAAGGGCGAGGCCCAGGAGGCGAAACGGGGTGGGGTGCATGGTGATTTAACTATCCTGCTGACCATGCGGCGGCAACCGGGTTCCGCGAGCGGGACCTTTGGCGTGGGCGCGGGCGCGTGACTTTAGGGCGCGTTTTGTAGGGCGGAGTCGCCGAAGCCCGCCGTTTGTCACTTCGGAAAACCGCGGCGGGGTGCGGCGACCCCGCCCTACAACGGTGCTCAGGGCGCGGGGGCGGCGGCGACGTATTCGTGGTCGGTGTAGCGGCTGGTGACGGTTTGCTCGAAGTCGGCGAAAAAGAAGCGTTGGCCGCGCACGTGCATGATGACCTCGTGGGGGAGAGCGGGAAGGCTATCGGCGGGCGGCAGGTAGGTGAGCGTGGTGCGGGCCTCGTGGATGGTGAGGCTGAAGGCGGGCTTGAAGGCTTGGACGTTGAACAACTCGACGCGGGTGAAGGCGCGGGTGACGTGGTCGTAGGTGAAGCGGGCGCGCATGAAGGGCGCGGCTTTGTCGTCGTCGGAAACGGGTTGGAGGCCGAACTCGTAGGTGGTGCTCGTCTCGTCCCGGGCGACGACGGCGACGGAGTGTCGATTAAGCTGGGTGGCGAGTCCGGCGGCGGAATCGAAGGTGGGGCGGGTGGCGCGGTATTTGTCGTGTTCGGCCTCGGTGGGCGGGATGTCGTTTTCCGAGAGGAGCGTCCAGCGGGCGGAGCCGCGCAGGCGGGGGTTGTAGCGTTCGACGCGGGACTTGTCGGAGCCGCTGGTCGTTTGGGTGAAGGCCCAGCCGCGCGGGCCTTCGGCGCGGAAGTGGTTGAGCGCTTCCGTGAGCTCGGCGGGCACGGTCGCAAGAATCTCCAGCGGAGGCGTCGCGGAAGCGGCGGCGGCGGGCGGAGTGGGCGAGCAGGCGCTCAACGCGAAGCAAAGCGGGAGCAGGAGGGCGGGGACGAGGCGGCAAAGGTTCACGGCGAAAAAGGAGAACCGTGAGCCAAAGCGGCGCGGCGGAGAAGGACAGGGTTTTTATTTTTCCGGCTGGGGCACGAAGGCGAGAGGCGCGGTGGCGATGCCCTTGCTTTCGAGTTCGGCGAGGATGGCGGCGTAGGTATCCGCCGGGAGACTACGTTCGCGGGCGAGCACCCAGAGCAGGCCGGCGTCCTTGGTGCCGACGACGGCCCAGGCGTAGTCGGCATCGAGGGCGAAGATTTTGTAGGTGATGGCGAAGG
>CAZOGV010000019.1:7320-24146 GCA_964579225.1 uncultured Akkermansia sp.
ACATGTGGCAAGGAGGCCGGTTTTGTTGAAAGCGCGAGGAGGCGAATGAAGTCGCGGGGATGGCGAGGAATTCGGCTTGCGGAGGCTGTTTTGGGGCGAAGCGGATTGGGGGGAGTCGGGACGGGTTTCGCGGGCGCGGGCTTCGCTTGCGAAGCCCCTACGACGGAATTTAATTTAGCGCGGCAACGCGGGGGGCGGGGGCGCCTTTGCGGGGCGCGGGCAATACGTCGCCTACGGCGCGGCCGAGCAGGGCGCGGCCGAGGGGCGAGGCGGGGGTGACGACCGTGATCTCGCGATCGGCGTCGGCGGGATCGGGGAAGGTGAGGCCGCCTTTGGCGGGGCCGATGAGGAGTAGGTCGGTGCGTTTGCCGGCTTCGAGGGTGACGAGGCTGCCGAGCTGGGCGAGCGGGTGGTGAGGCGCAGGGAAAACGACGGCGCGCCAGGCGGCGATGGCTTCGGCGATTTCGGCGACGAGCTTGGCTTGGCCCTCGGCGAGGTAGGCGGCTTCCTGCGCGTGGGTATCGTATTTGTTTTCGGCGCGGCTTTCCTCGCTGATCGACTCGTCGCGGGAATCGAGCGCGGCGTGGGTCTGGCGGGCGAGTTCGGCTTCGAGGGCGGAGAGGACGGCGGCGCGGAGGGGTTCCTTGTTCATTCGGTGGCGAGGTCGGCGAGCACGGCCTCGACGGGGCGGAGGCGGTCGGCGGGGAAGAGGGCGTTGATGCGGGTGATGACGGCTTGGATCAAGCCGTCGGGGCAGCTGGCTCCGCCGGTGATGAGTATCTGGCGGGGCTCGGATGCCGGCTGAATGCGCCTCGGCGCACAAGAGCCGGCGCTCCCGGGGGTGGCGTGCTCGGGCCAGAGGGGACGCAGCTCGGTGTGACCGCCGTGGACGCCGGGGCCGTGGGCGGGGAAGACGTAGTGGGAGACCTCGACGAGCGAACGGATGTCGGCCTCGCTTTGGATGAAAAAGGCCATGCGGCCGAGGCGCTCTTCGCAGAGGCGGTGGAGTTGGTAGGTGTTGGAGGAGTTTTTGCCGCCGATGACGAAGGCGGCGTCCACCGGGCCGGCGAGGGCGCGGCCGAGGGCGTCCTGGTTGACCTGGGTGGCGTAGCAGAGCGTATCCGTGCGGCCACTACCGCCGACGCGCGCGGGGGCGCCGGGCGCGTCGGGGCCGCAGGTCTCGGCGTAGGCGGCGCGCAGGTGGGCGATGATCTCGCGGGTTTCGTTGACGAGGAGGGTGGTCTGGTTGACGACCGCGACGCGTTCGAGGTCGCGGGCGACGGAGAAGTTTTCGGTGTGGCGGCCGGCGAATAGTTTTTCGAATTCGGCCTGGGTGGCGGGTTCGGCGCGGCGGGGGAGGAGGGCGGCGAGGGCGCGGGTCTCGGCGAGGTTGCGCACGATGACGGCGGGGGCGTGGCGGCGGGTGTTGGCGAAGGTGGCCTTGGTCTCCTCGTGCTCGTGCTTGCCGTGGATGACGACGGTGTATCCATCGCGGCCATACGCGCGGGCCGCCTTCCAGACTTTTTCGACGAGCATGCAGGTGGCATCGTAGGAGCAGACGGCGAGGCCCTTGCGGACGAGGCGGCGCTTGTCGTCGTCGGTGGCGCCGAAGGCGGGGATGATGACGATGTCGTCGGGGCGAAGGTCGTCCCAGAGGAGGGGGTCGTCGGGTGTGGCGGGGGCGTCGGGCGCGGCCTTGCGGCCGGCGACGGTGAAGGGGACGCCTTTGTCGGATTGGAGGTAGCGCAGGCCGCGGCGGAGGAGGTCTTGGTTGACGAAAGGGTTGTGGATCAGCTCGGAGAGCATGAACACGCGTTTGCCGGGGTTTTGGGCGAGGGTTTCGTAGGCGCGTTCGATGGCGTTTTTGACCCCGAGGCAGAAACCGAAGTGGCTGGGGAGGATGTAGCGCACGGGGCCGAAATCGAGCGGCACGGGATCGGCGGCGGAGCGTTCGTGGCGGCGGGCGAGGGCCTTGATGGCGGCGCAGAGGGCGGATTGGTAGAGGGCGCTGCTGGCGGCGTCCTGCGCGTAGATGGCGGTGTTGCGCTCTTGGGCGGGGCGGAACTTGTAGATGAAGTCGTTCTCGCCGAGGTGGAGGTAGGGCAGCTCGACGAGGAAGGGTTCGAGGGCGGGGAGGAGGGAGGAGAGCAGGGGCGCGTTGGCGTCGGCGGTGCGGTGGAGTTCGTCGATGGAGTGGAAAACGACGGAGGTATCGGCGAGGGGCGTCGCGCCGACGAGGGAGGCGAGCGCGACGCGGTGAGATTGGCCGGCGTGGGCGAGGTCGAAGCTCACGTTGCTCAGGCGGACGCCGGGGAGGGCGGCACCGTCGGCGGGGGTGCGTCCGGCGGGGGTGAAGCGCAGGGCGAGCCGGTTGTGGGCGTCGAAGGCGAGGGTGAGGGGGGAGGCGGACACGGCGGGGAAAGTGGTATGATTCAGCAGAGGGTGTGCGGGGGCTTCAGCACGGTGAGACCGGGGATGCGCTGAAAATCCACGTCGTGGGTCAAGACCGCCGCGCCGCGCCGGAAGGCACAGGCGGCGATGAAGGCGTCGGTGTTGGGGATGACGTAGCCTTGGCGATCGGCACGCCAAGCGAGGAGGGCGGCTTCGTCCCAGAGGGCGGGATCGGTGGGCACATATTGCATCGTGTCCATGAAGCGGCCGAGGCGCTCGCGCATGCGGTCGTGGCGGATGCCGCGCAGGACTTCGAGGCGGACCATGCCGCAGGTCACGAGATGAACGCTGTCGTAGTGTTCGAAAAACGCGGCGGCGGGATCGCGATTCTGGCGCAGGAGCGCGATGTAAACGTTGGTATCAACGAGAATCGGTTGGTCCATGCGGAGGGCGGGGGGCGTTGTAGGGCGGGGGCGGAGCTTCGGCGAGTATGCCGTCTTCGATCATGGCTTCCGGGGCGCGGGCGTAGCCGCGGCCGCGCAGGGCATCGGGGTCGTAGTCCGGGTAAACGCTGTCGGCCAACTCCTCGGGAGTGAGGCCGAGGCCGTGGGTGCGGAACTCGCGGATGCGCATTTGGCGGTCGAGCTCCTTGAGCGCGGCCTCGACGGCCTCGGTTTTGCTGGGGAACTCGTATTCTCTCATGACGCGTTCGAGGAGAACCTCGTCGATGTGCATGGTCATTTTCATGCCATACGGAGTATGGGTCGGGGTGTGATGAGGCAAGGGATTTGTGCCATACCGATGCCAAGTTCATGAAGGAAATGGGTATAAAAAAGCCGCGTCCCTGGGTGGGACGCGGCTGGAGGGAGGGGGCAGGCGGGACGCCTGCGCTACTTTAGGCCTTGCCGGATTTCTTAGCCTTTTGGCGCTCGCCGCTGTTGAGGATGCGCTTGCGGAGGCGGAGGGTCTTGGGTGTGACCTCCAAGAGCTCGTCGGCGGCGATGTATTCGATGGAGCGCTCGAGGGACATCTTGGCGGCGGGGATGAGGCCGGTGACTACGCCCGAACCCTGGGAACGGAAGTTGGTCAGGGCTTTTTCGCGCACGGCGTTGACGGAGATGTCTTCGTTGCGGGGATTTTCGCCGACGATCATGCCTTCGTAAACCTGCTCGCCGGGACCGATGAAGAGTTTGCCGCGCTCTTGGCACATCAAGAGGGCGTAGGTGGTGGTCTCGCCGGCTTCGGTGGCGCAGATGACGCCGGTCATGCGGGTGAGCACTTCGCCGGCGTAGGGGCCGTATTCCTTGAACAAGTGGGAGGTGACGCCGCGACCGGAGGTGGCGTTGACCACGTCGATTTCGAGGCCGATGAGGCCGCGGGTCGTGATGGTGGCCTCGATCATGGTGGTGGTGGCCTGCTTCTCCATGTTGGTGAGCTGGCCCTTGCGGTTGGCCAAGTTCTGCATGATGGAGCCGACGCACTCGTCGGGCACCTCGATCCAGACGGTCTCGTAGGGCTCGTGGCGTGCGCCATCGACGATCTTCTCGATCACGGTGGGGCGGGAGACAAGCATTTCGTAGCCTTCGCGGCGCATGGTCTCGACGAGCACGGCGACCTGCATGGCGCCGCGGGCCTTGACGTTGAAGATGCCGGCTTTCTCGGAGTCCTCGATGTAGATGGAGACGTTGGTCTTCAACTCGCGCATGAGGCGCTCGCGGATCTGGCGCGAGGTGACGAGCTTGCCTTCCTGGCCGACGAGCGGGCCGTCGTTGACGCAGAACTGCATCTCGAGGGTGGGCGGGTCGATCTGGGTGAAGGGAAGCGGGTGGGCGTCGTCGCGTATGTCGAGCGTGTCGCCGATGTCCACGTCCTCGAAGCCGGCGAGGCCGACGATGTTGCCGGCGTGGGCCTCTTCGACCTCGCGCTGGCCGAGGCCGGTGAACTCGAAAATCTTGGTGATCTTGGCGCGGATTTTTTTGCCGCCCTCGGCGTGGCGGAGAACGAAGAGCGGGTCGCCGACCTTGATGGAGCCGCCGAGGATCTTGCCGACGGCGATACGGCCTACGTAGTCGGACCAGTCGATGTTCGACACGAGCATGTGGAAGGGATCGTTCGGCTTGGCGAAGGGCGGCGGGACGTGCTCGATGATGGTTTCGAAGAGGGGGGTCATGTCCTTCTTCTCGTCGCCGAGCTTGTGCATCATGTAGCCGTCGCGGCCGGAGCCGTAAACGACGGGGGCGTCGAACTGTTCCTCGGTGGCGTTGAGTTCCATGAGGAGCTCGAGCACCTTGTCATACATCTTGGCGGGCTCGGCGTTGTCGCGGTCGATCTTGTTGAGAACGATGATGACCTTCAGGCCGAGGGCGAGGGCCTTGCGGAGCACGAAGCGGGTCTGGGCCTGGGGGCCGTCGTAGGCGTCCACGAGGAGGAGAACGCCGTCCACCATGCGCATGGCGCGCTCGACCTCGCCGCCGAAGTCGGCGTGGCCGGGGGTGTCGAGGATGTTGACGATCTTATCGCGCCAGTGAACGGAGGTGTTCTTGGCCTTGATGGTGATGCCCTTTTCCTTTTCGAGGTCCATGGAGTCCATGGCGCGCACCTGGACGGCCTGGTTGGCGCGATAGACACCGCCCTCTTGCAGGAGCTTATCGACGAGGGTCGTCTTGCCATGGTCAACGTGGGCGATGATGGCGATGTTGCGGATGTTTTGGTTCATATTCGTGACGTGGCGTGCGGAGACGACGGGTGCTTGTGATTACGGAAAAAGGAAGAGCGTGCGCGGCAGGCGCGGGCGGAGGCAAGGGCGGAATCTGCGGGGAATCTGCGGGGGACTGCGATCAGGTGATCAAGCCATTGAGCTCACGCTCAATCCTACAGGCGACTGGCGGCTTTAAAGAAAGCGCCGGCCGCGCAGCCAGTCGGCGCAGGTGGCGTCCCAGGGCGGTGCGCCTTTGCCGGCGGCGGGCAGGCCGAGGCCGTGGATGCCGGTTTCGTAGATGTGGAGGGCGAAGGGAACGGCGGCGCGGCGCAGGGCGGAGGCGAACAGCAGGGCGTTTTCCACCGGCACGGCGGTGTCGGCGGCGGTGTGCCAAATGAAGCAGGGTGGGGTGTCGGCGGTGACGTGCAGTTCGTTGGAGAGGTGACGCACGAGGTCGGCGGGCGGGGTTTTGCCGAGGAGGTTTTGGCGGGAGCCGGCGTGGCTGAATTCGCCGAGCGTGATGACAGGGTAACAAAGGATGCCGAGGTCGGGGCGGGAGCTTTCGCGCTCGACCGGGTCGGCGGAATCGGGCGCGCCGGCATCGAAGTGGGTGAGCAGGGTGGAGGCGAGGTGGCCGCCGGCGGAGGAGCCGATGACGCCGACACGGGCGGGGTCGCGACCCTCGCGACGGGCGGTGGCGCGGAGGATGCGCAAGGCGCGGGCGGCGTCGTGCAACATGGCCGGGTGGCGATAACCGCGCGTGCCGAGGCGGTAGTTGAGCACGTGGGCGGTCACGCCGAGTTCGGCGAGCCAGCGGGCGTAGCCCTCGCCCTCGTGCGGGGCGAGATGGCCGTAGCCGCCGCCGGGCAGGACGAGTATGCTAGCTCCGTTGGCCGCGCCGGGGGCGGGGTCGAAACGCGCGAGCGTGGGGATGTCGGCGGGGTCTTGGCCCAGCGCGCCGGGGGCAGCGTCGGGCCAGAGCGGGAGGGAGCGGGGGTGGTCATGCGTGCGGATCGGTCAGGAAGAGGAGGGCTCGGAGGCCGGGTCGTAGAGCACGACGCTTTCCTGTTCCTCGGGGTCGTTGCGGGCGATGAGGGCGAGGGCCTCCTCGGTGTCGCTGAGGTTGAAGGGCTGGTGGGGGACGTCGGGCGGGATGAAGATGAAATCGCCGGCCTCGTTGACCACCGCTTGGCGAAGGCCGCGGCCGTAGAGGGTTTTGACGCGGCCCTTGAGCAGGTAGATGGCGGTCTCGAAGCCGGCGTGGTAGTGGGCGTTGGCGCGGCCGGCGGGCGGGATGACGACGAGGTTCATGGCGAGCCCGGTGCTGCCGGCGGAGGCGCGCGAGACGCCGAAAAAATTGGGCAGCCCCTGCTTCGTCATGGTGGTGGCGGCGGGGCGGATGGTGACGATGTCGTCGCGGGCGCGGGCGGGCGGAAGCGGTGCGGAGGCCATGACGCGAAGCGGCGTCGCGAAGGCGGGCAAGGGCGGAAGCGACGGGCGCGGCGGGGCAGGTCGCTCAATGCGACCACTGGAGGTAGAAGGTGATGTAGTTGCTGCCGCCCTTGATGCGGCCGAACATGGAGGAGGTTTCGAAGATGCCGGAGCGGTGGTGAATGCTCGTGCCGAGCCACCAGTCGTCCAGCCACGACACGCGCGTGACGTCGCTGAGATTCAGGTCGGCGCTGAAATCGAGAAAGTTGAGAAGGCGGCTGCTGCGGTAGTCGCGGCGCTCGATGTCCTGGATTTCGTAGTAGGTGCCGGAGTCCACGTAGGAGACGCCCTCGGCGAAGCCGAAGCGCACGCGCCAGGGCAGGTGAAAGGTGTGGTAGAACTTGATCGCGAGCACGTATTCGGTGGCGGCGTTTTGATCGGAGGAAGACCAGTGGTGCACGATGCCAGGGGTGAGGAAGACCTCGATGGGGCGGCCAAAACGGTGTCGGAAAGCGGATGGCCATAGAAGAGCGAGGTCATGCGCACGTCCACGGGTTGGGTGGCGTTTTGGCCCGTCATGATTTCGGCGATGGTGGCGTCGCTGCCCCAGCCTTGGGAGAGGCGCCAGTAGGGGCGGGCTTCGAGCGGGGCGGCCCGCTCGACGACGGGGGCGTCGGAGAACACGCCGAACCCGACATACCATTCCCACTCCCAGGTGTCTTCGACGAAGGGGCTGCGGCGGGCCTGGGGGTCGAGCACGCCGAATTCGGTGGAGCCGACGAGGTGGAGGTTGCGGTAGAGTTGATAGCGGGCGCGCAGGCGGGCGCGGGCGTCGACGCCGGCGGACACGTCGGCGATGCCGAGGCCGTAGTAGGCGGAGTTGAACTCGGCGCTCTTGGCGCGGATCTCGACCTGAGGCGAGAGGTGCCAGCGGCGGCCATTGAACTCGCCGTGCAGGCGCAGATTGGCGTGGGTGTTGCCATCCACATCGGTGAGCAGCTCGACCTCGGCGCGGGTGTTTTCGGTGAGCGGCAGCACAAACTGCGGACCCATGTCGAGAGCGTCGCCGCGATCCTCATTTTGCTGTTCCCGAGGTATATCAAAGAAGCGGTAGCGTCCGATGAGATTGAGGCCGAAGTTGTCGTGATCGACCAGTTTCAAGCCGCCCTCGAGGCCGCGCAGAAACACGCGTTCTCCTTCGTAATAGAAGAGCGGAAACACGTCGGTCACGGTGGAGTCGCTGGCGTCGAAGGGGATCTTGGCGAAGCGCAGGCCCATGGCGACGCCCCAAAACGGACGCGCGGCGGCGGTCGGCTCGACCGGGATGGTTTCGGCGGCGAGGGGCTCGATCAGGACCTGCGCGCGCGAGCCGGGCACGGCGGGGCCGATCAGCAAAAGCAGGGCGGTGACGGAGGGAATGAGATGGTGAAATCGCATGACGAAGCCCGCCACCCTGCGCACGGAGTGGATTTGGCCAGCCGCGAGGCGGGGCTTGCGGCCGGAGAACGCGGGGTGTGGGGTATCGGGCTTTTTCCGATCCAGCCGCCCACGCCGCCCTCCGACCGCCCTTCCGATGAACCCCCGCGACCTGCCGATCTACGAACTGGAGAATTCCTTGGTCTCCGGGCTGGGCGCGCAGGGGCGGGTGGTGGTGCAGGCGCCGACGGGCTCGGGCAAGTCCACCCAGATTCCGCAGATGCTGCGCAGTCATGGTTTTTTGGATACGGGCGAGGTGGTGGTCTTGCAGCCTCGCCGACTCGCGGCGCGCATGCTGGCGCGGCGGGTGGCGGAGGAGGTCGGCTGCGCGCTGGGTGACGAGGTGGGCTACCAGATCCGGCTGGAATCGCGGGTGTCGGCCAGGACGAAGATACGTTTTGTGACCGAGGGGATTTTGTTGCGGCAGATGTCGTTTGACGCGCGGCTGAAGGGCGTGGCGGCGCTGGTGTTCGACGAGTTTCACGAGCGTCATCTTTACGGCGACATCTCGCTGGCGCGGGCGATGCAGATCCAGGCGACGACGCGGCCGGATCTGAAGATCGTCGTCATGTCGGCGACGCTGGATGCGCAGGTGCTGGCGGAGTATCTCGCGCCCTGCGAAATCCTGACCTCGCAGGGGCGGAGTTTTCCGGTGGCGATCGAGTATTTGCCGAAGACGGTGAATTTCGACAGCGATCCGGTGTGGGAAGTGGCGGCGCGGGAATGCGCGCGGGTGGCGTCGCAGACGGAGGGGGATTTTTTGGTGTTCATGCCGGGGGCGTATGAGATCAACCGGACGGTGCAGGCGCTGGGGACGCGGCGGGAGTTGAACGGCTGCGTGGTATTGCCCTTGCACGGAGAGCTGCCGCCCGAGGCGCAGGATCGCGCGGTGGCGCGCACGCGGGAGCGCAAGATCATCGTCTCGACCAACGTGGCCGAGACCTCGCTGACCATCGACGGCGTGACCATCGTGGTGGACGCGGGGCTGGCGCGGCAGGCGAAGTTCGATCCGAATCGCGGCATCAACACGCTGCTGGTGGAGAAGATTTCGCGAGCGAGCGCGGATCAGCGCGCTGGTCGCGCGGGACGCACCGCGCCGGGGCGTTGCGTGCGGCTGTGGACGGAGCGCGAGCACGGGCAGCGCGCGACGCAGGAGTTGCCCGAGGTCAAGCGGCTGGATCTGGCCGAGGTGGTGCTGACGCTGAAGGCGAGCGGGATTGATGACGTGGGGGCGTTTCCTTGGTTGGAGAAGCCGGACCCGAAGGGGCTGGAGAGAGCGGAGATGTTGTTGGCGGATTTGGGGGCGTTGGGTAGGGCGGGACCGCTGGGCCCGCCGAACGAACCCGGCGCGCCCGGCGGTCGCGCCCTACCTATCACGGAAACGGGCCGGCGCATGCTGCGGTTTCCGGTGCATCCGCGTTATGCGCGGATGTTGCTGGAGGCGGAAACGCGCGGGTGCGTGCGACCGGTGGCGTTGATGGCGGCGCTCACGCAGGGTCGGAGTTTTTTGCAACGCGGTCTTCCCCGCGCGGTGGACGACGCGCGCGACGAGACGCTGGGCGAGGAGACGGAGAGCGACTTTTTCCTGCTCATGCGCGCGTGGAGTTTCGCGGAGCAGGCGAGGTATGATCTGGACGCGTGTCGCCGGTTGGGCATCCACGCGCAGGGAGCGCGGGCGGTTGGGCCCTTGTTCGCTTCGTTTTTGGAAATCGCGGCGAAAGAAGGGCTCGATGTTTCGGAGAAGCCCGTGGACGGCGTCGCGGTGAGCAAATGCGTGCTCGCGGGGTTCTCCGACCAGGTGGCGAAGCGGCTCGATACGGGCACGCTACGTTGCGAACTGGTGCACGGGCGGCGCGGGTTTTTGGCGCGGGAAAGCGCGATCCAGAAGGCTCCCTTGCTGGTGGTCGCGGAAGTGAGCGAAATCGGGCGCGGCGACGGCGAGGTGAGCACGTTGCTCTCGCTGGCGACGGCGATCGAGGAGCCGTGGTTGAAGGAGCTTTTCCCGGCGGATTATCGCGCGGAGCGCGGGGTGGTTTACGATCCGCAGATGAAGCGCGTGATCACGCGGCGCGAGCGGCGCTTCCGCGATCTGGTGCTGGAGGCGAAGATGAGCGGGGACGACGCGCCCCTGAGCGACGCGGCGGCGTTGTTGACCAAGGAAGTGCTGGAGGGGCGCATCAAGATCGAGGCGTGGGACGAGAGCGTGGAGCAATGGATCGTGCGCGTGAATCGCATGGCGGAGTGGTTTCCCGAACTGGAGGTGAATCCGCTGACCGAGGCGGACCGGGCGACGCTGATCGAGCAGGTCTGCTACGGCGAACTCGGCGCGCGCGCGGTTAAGGACAAGGATAAGAACGAGATCATGGCGGTGCTGCGCGACTGGCTGACGGCGGAGCAGCTCGCGGTGCTCGACGATTATCTGCCCGAGCGGCTGGTGATGGCGAACGGGCGCAAGGCGAAGTTCGAATACGCGAAGGAGGGCCCGCCGGTATTGGCTGCGCGGATACAGGAGCTTTATGGCATCGAGGGGAAGTTCACGCTCGGGCACGGGCGCGTGCCGGTGAAGATCCATGTGCTGGCGCCGAACTACCGTCCGATCCAGGTGACGGACGATCTGACGAGTTTCTGGCGCGACATGTATCCGACGGTGAAGGCGGAGCTGAGCCGCCGCTATCCGAGGCACGAGTGGCGGTGAAAGGAGTGGGGAACCGAGAGGGGGAGGCGCGGCGGGGCCGTAGAGAAATCTAGATTTCGCCACGCCTCGCTGTTCGGTCTCGGGTTTGCCCTTTTTATTTCCGTGCTGGCCGCTTGTGCCACGTCGAGGATTGCCATCTAGAAAGGCATCAACGTGCTGCGTTCCGGGCGTGGCGCGCTCGGTGGAGCCGGAGTTGGCGGATGAGGTCGAGTAGGTGGCGCTGATGGAGCAAAGCGCACGTTCGTCGCTGTCTGTTCCTCGCTCGCCGGAAAAAAGCTCAGTGTTCAGGTCAACTACGACGCCGATCTGCGCGTGACGGACACGGTGTTGTTGCGCGTGGAGTAGGCGAGACCGCGTCGGCGGGCTTTTCCTCAGATTCGAAAATTGGCTTGCTCGGCCATGTTGGTGACATATCAACCGATTTTATGTCATCAAAAACTAAAAACATGGTTTGTGGGCTGGCGGCGTTGGCGGCGATGTTCGTCCTAACGGGTTGCGTGGCATGGCAGGTGAGCCAGCGCGGGCAGGGGACGAGCGTGATGGAGTATTTGTATCCGGAGGAGTCGAAGCAGGTGGAGTTGGGGCGGGTGCCGGAGCTGGCGCTTCCGCTTCGGGTGGGCGTCGCTTTCGTGCCGCCTGCGACGAGGCGAGCGGGTGGCTATGGTTACTCGAACGCGAGCACGCCGACGGAGCAGGAGAGAGCGGCGCTGGTGGAGAAGGTGGCGGAGCGGTTTCGCGAACTGCCCTACATCGGCAAGGTGGAGCATATCCCGTCCGCTTACCTTCGGCCGGGCGGCGGGTTTGCCAATCTCGATCAGGTGCGGGCGATGTTCGGCGTCGATGTGATCGCGCTGGTGGCCTACGATCAGGTGCAGTTCACGGATCAAAACCTGCTTTCGTTGGCCTATTGGACGGTGGTCGGCGCCTATGTGGTGAAGGGCGAGCACAACGACACGCAGACGCTGCTCGACGCGGTGCTCTACGATATTCCGAGCCGCAGTTTGTTGTTTCGCGCGCCGGGAACGAGTCAGGTGAAGGCGGGCGCGACGGCGGTCGGTTTGCAGACGCGTTTGCGGGAGGACAGCGCGAAGGGTTTTGAAATGGCGACGGAGGACATGATCAAAAATCTGGAGGCGGAACTCGCGGCGTTTCGGGTGCGTATAAAAGAGCAGCCCGAGCGAGTGCAGATCACGCATCGGCCCGGCTATTCGGGCGCGGGTTCGTTTGGCGGTGGGCTGGCGTTGTTGCTGTCGGGCGCACTGGTGTGGGCGGGTCGGAAATCACGCGCGTGAAACGGGCCTATGCAATGTGGCCGGCGGGCACGGTGTTTTGCTTGGTCGTCGCGGTGGTGGCCGCGGCTTGGCCGACGGCGGGCGCGTGGATGGTGGGGGAGCGGGAGGCGTTGCGCGCCGGGGAAGCGTGGCGGGTGTGGACGGCGCACGGCGTGCATTTTTCCTGGAGCCACTTGGGTTGGAGCGGACTGCTGTGGTTGGTGGCGGGTGGATTGATGGAGCGCGAAAGTCGTCGGGCCTGGACGGCGGCGGTGTTGGCGGGGGCGCCGTTGATCACGGTGGCGGCGTTGTGGCTGGATCCGCAGGCGGCGCGATATGGCGGCTTGTCGGGTTTGGCCTGCGTGCCGCTGGTATGGCTCGGCCTCGGATGGGCGTGGGAAGCGGGCGGCGGGATGCGGCGTGCGGTGGGCGCGGGGGTGTTGCTCGCGGTGGCTGCGAAGGTGGCGTGGGAGTTTTACGCAGGGTCGGGCGCGACGCTGCTGGCGAGCTTCGAGGGTGGCTCGGGAGAGGTTCGTTCCGCGCCTTGGGCTCACGTGGCGGGGGCGATGGCCGGAGCGGTGCTGCGGGTGGTGATGTGGGGGACGGGAAACTTGGACTCACGTCCAAGCCTACCCCGACGGGTCGGGGCAAGCTGATGGAGTCGCGCGTAGGCTTGAGCGTGAGCTCAAGGGGTTGGGGGGCGGCCGCGTGGGCGGCGGAGTCGGACTTGAACTCACGTTCAAGCCTACGGGGTTATGGGGCTCGGAGGTTATTCGGGCGTGGATGCGCCAGAATAGGGCGTGGAAATTTTCATCGCGCGGATCGAGCGTGGGGTAGCCGGCGATCAGCGCGCCGAGGTGAGGCCAGTCTTGCCAGCGCGCGACGAGGCCGGCGCGCTCGGGGTTGGCCCACACATAGTGACAGGTGGCCGTGAAGGCGTCACGGGCGCGCTCGTTTTCGCGCATGATATGGTCGTGCGCCTGGGGCTGGAGGCTGTGTGGCGCGAGGAGTTTACCTTGGTGCTCGCGGAAAAATTTGGTGGCGATGCGTTGATCGGATGTGGAATTGAGACCCAGCCACACGAGATGCAGGTGGTCGGGCATGAGAACGTAGGCAGGGCAGGCGAGGTGGTATCGGGCGCAGGTGTGGGCGAGTAGTTCGCGGAAGCGAAAATGAAACGAGGAGTCGAGCCAACCGGTGGCGCGATCACGCAGGGTGTGCGTCCAGAGGATGAGAGCCGGGCCTCGATACCAGGCAGCTTCCAAGCGCGGGAGCTGGCCGGGAATGCGACGCTCGGGGGCTGGCATGTGGAGCTTGAAAGCGGGAATTGAGCTTACGCTCAAGCCTACGGTGGTTGGGCTTTGGGTAGGCTTGAGCGTGAGCTCAAGATGGAGGGGAGGCGGAAATTGAACTTACGTTCAATCCTACGATTGGAGGCGGGCGAGGGAAATTGAACTCACGTTCAATCCTACCCCGACGAGTCGGGGCAAGCGGCGCGGCCGTTGTGCGGATCAGACGTTCTCGATCAGCTTCGTGAGGTCCACGTGGTTGGCGATCAGGTTGCGGATGATCGGGAATTTGTCGTGGTCCTGAGGCTGGGTCTTCACCGACATATGGTTGATGCGGCTGGTGACCTCGTAGCTCTCCTCCTTGGTCGCGATGACGGGGATGTCGGTCATGGCGAGGAGCTCGGCGAGTTTCGGGTGCGGCTGCACGTCGTTGGTGACGATAAGGCCGGCGATGGTGGTGCCGCCGGAAATCTTGGCCGAAGCGAGGGCGGCGAGGAGGATGTCGTCGCGGTCGCCGGGGGTGATGATGAGCACTCCGGGTTGCAGATACTCGACGATGCCCTTGGCGGCCATGGCACCGACGACGACTTTTTGCACGCGCTGTTTGGCGCCGCCGCGGCGGCCGTTGAGCCACTTGCCGCCGATCTCTTCGGCGATCTGGGCAAGGTTGGGCGCGCTGAGGGCGGACTGGATGGGCAACACGCCGAGGAGCGGAATGCCGAGGCGGGCGAGGCCGCGGCCGGCGTATTCGCGAACCATGTCCATCTTGTCGGCCTCGACCTTGTTGAGGATGACGCCGACGACCTCGACGCCGTGCTGGTCGAAGAGGGATTTGTTGAGGGCGAGTTCGTCCACGGGGCGACCGATGCCGCCGGGGGAGACGAGGAGAACTTTCGAGTTGAGCAGCTTGGCGACGCGGGCGTTGGAAAGCTCGAACACGGAGCCGACGCCGGCGTGGCCGGTGCCCTCGATGATGGTGAAATCTTTTTCCCAGCTAACGCGGTCGAAGGCGCGACAGATGCGGTCTTCGAGGGAGGGTAGGATAGCGTCGGGGTTTTCGAGGAAGCGACGGGTGAAGGTGCTGTCGATCGCGACCGGGCTCATGCTCTCGATGGGCACGCGGACTTGGAAAATCGAGTCGAGGAGGACGGAGTCCTCGTCGATTTTCTGGCCCTGCACATCGACGAAGCGTTGTCCGACGGGTTTGATAAAACCGACGCGGGGGAAGCGGGATTGCAGCGCGCCGTAGAGTCCGAGGCAGGTGGTCGTCTTGCCGTCGTTCATGCGCGTGGCGGCGACGAAGACGCGTTTGGTGAACTTGTTGGTCGGCGACGTCAGCAGCGGGAGCGCGGGCTGGTCAAAGGGGTTGGGTGCGCCGGTTATGGCGGTGGCCGGCGGGGACAGGGCCGAGGGGGCGGTGTCGGAGGGAGGGAACGGGGTCGCGGAGGCCATGGGGTGGGGCGGTCGAAATCAGGCTTTTCCGTAGAGGAGGCGCTGGTCGATTGCCTGGGTGGCGACGATGGCGGCGGCGCCGAAGACGTCGTGCGCGGAAGCGCCGCGGGAGATCTCGGCGGCGGGCTTGGCGAGGCCGGTGAGGATCTGGCCGAAGGTGTTGGCGCCGGCGAGGAGCTGCACGAGCTTGAAGGCGATGTTGCCCGAGTTGAGGTCGGGGAAGATGAGCACGTTGGCGCGACCACCGACGGCGCTGGTGACGTTTTTCACGCCGGCGACGACCTGGTCGAGGGCGGCGTCCACCTGGATTTCGCCGTCGATCTCGATGTCGATCATGAGCGACTTGGCCTTGGCGCGGGCGAGCTCGGTGGCGTGGCGGACTTTGACTAGAGCGGGCTGGTTCGAGCTGCTGTGGGTGGCGTAGCTGAGCATGGCCACGCGCGGAACCTCGCCGGTGAGGTGGCGGGCGATTTGCGCGGTGGAGAGGGCGATGTCGCAGAGCTGCTCGGCGGTGGGGTTGGGGATGACGCCGCAGTCCGAGAGGAACAAGGCACCGTCGGAGCCGACTTTTTTCTCGTCGAAATCGAGGACCATGAGCGACGACGCGTGGTCCACGCCCGGCAGGCGGGGGATGATCTGGAAGATGGGGCGCAGGGCGCTGGCGGCGGAGAGGGTGGCACCGGAGACGAGGGCGTCGGCCTGACCGGTGGCGACCATCATGGTGGCGTAGTAGCCGTTGGTCTTGAGGGCTTCGGCAGCCTCGGTGGCCTTGATGCCTTTCATCCGGCGGATCTGCTCGAGTTGGGTGATGAAGGTAGGCAGGTCCTCGCTGCGCTCGGGCTCGATCACGCGGATGCCCTCAAGGTTGATGTCGAGTTTGGCAGCGGTGCCTTTGATGACGGCGCGATCGCCGAGGAGAATGGGGGCGCCCATGCGGCGGGTAACCCATTGGCGGGCGGCCTGGATGACGCGGGGATCGGCGCCTTCGGCGAAGACGACGCGCTTGGGATGGCGCTGGAGTTTTTCGGTGAGCTTGGGGATGAGCGGCATAAGTGTGGGCGAAACGTGGGAGTTGCGGCGGCGCAATTCAAGGTCGGAGCGCGGGTCGGCGGCTTAAGCTTTTTTAATACGAACCAAGAAGTGGGCGGTTTTGAGTAGGCGACCTAAAACGGAGGCGCAGACGGGGCTCTAACCGAGGCCCTCGGCGGGTCTGAGCTGGAGGCGGCGGGCACTACATATTGTGGTCCATGAAATATGAATACCCTATCTGTAGCGGAGGAGCTTGGCGGAGGTGACAAATCCGGGACGCGCCCGGTGGTGGTGAAACGTGACGGGCGTTTGGTCGCGTTTGACGAGGCAAAAATTCTCAGCGCGCTGCGGCGGGCGGGCGAAGTCACCCGGACTTATGACGAGGAAGTGGCGACACGTCTTTCGGCCGAGGTGGTGGGGCGGGTGCTGGAGCGCGCCGGGACCGAGACCGTGGGCATCGAGCAAATTCAGGACGAGGTGGAGCGCGCGCTCCTCCGCGCCGGGTATCTGGACACCGCGCGGTCTTATATCGTCTATCGCGAAAAGCGGAAGGCCGCCCGCTCCGACCGCCGCACGGTGGTGGATGTGGCGGCTTCGGTGGACGAATATCTGACGCGCGCCGACTGGCGGGTGAACGCCAACGCCAACCAGGGCTACTCGCTCGGCGGGCTCATCCTGAATATCTCCGGCAAGGTCATCGCGAACTACTGGCTCAGCCATGTTTATCCGCCCGAGGTCGGCGCGGCGCATCGCAACGGCGACATCCACGTGCACGACCTCGACATGCTCTCCGGCTACTGCGCCGGCTGGTCCTTGCGCACCCTGCTCATCGAGGGCCTTAACGGCGTGGCGGGCAAGGCGGAGGCCGCGCCGCCGAGGCACCTTCACTCGGCGGTCGGGCAGATCGTGAATTTCCTCGGCACGCTGCAAAACGAGTGGGCGGGCGCGCAGGCGTTTTCCTCCTTCGACACCTACCTCGCGCCCTACGTGCGCAAGGACCGCATGACCTACGAAGAGGTGCGGCAGTGCATTCAGGAACTCATCTACAATCTCAACGTGCCCTCGCGCTGGGGCACGCAGACGCCCTTCACCAA
>CAZOGV010000020.1:0-13616 GCA_964579225.1 uncultured Akkermansia sp.
GTAATCGACGCGGCCGTCGGCGGCGGGGCGGGGGGGGGGCAGGGCGGCGCGGGGTTTAAAGCC
The DNA here is from genome assembly GCA_964579225.1 of uncultured Akkermansia sp. GTDB lineage: Bacteria > Verrucomicrobiota > Verrucomicrobiia > Opitutales > Opitutaceae > IMCC26134_A. The sequence continues at coordinate 64 of CAZOGV010000020.1, forward strand.
GAGGCAGTGGTCGGCCCAGCCGGCGACGAGCCACTGGACGTCGGCGGTGATGGAGTTGACGTATTCGACGTCTTCCTTGGCGGGGTTGGTGTCGTCGAAGCGGAGGTTGCAGCGGCCCTTGTTTTCACGGGCGATGCCGAAGTTCAGGCAGATGGACTTGGCGTGGCCGATGTGGAGGTAGCCGTTGGGTTCGGGCGGGAAGCGGGTGACGATGCCGTCCGGATAGCGACCCTCGCTCAGGTGTTGGGCGACGATATCACGGATGAAGTCGCTGGGCTGGGCGTTGGGGGTGGATGCGCCGTTGGAATCGGCGGGGACGGTGGGCTCTGCGGTCATATGAGCCGCCGACTTTGCGGAGCCCGGGGCGCGGGTGGCAAGCGTGGCGCGGCGCGGATTCGGGCGCCGCGCGGATTACGCGGCGTTGGCGGCGTTCTCAGTCGGGGCGGAGCCGGAGCTTTTGCGCGAGGTCGGGGTGACGCCGTTCGCGGTGAGTTCGCGGAGGAGGGTGGCGAGGTAGGGGATGAGTTGCTTCTTGCGGCTTACGATGCCGGGTAGGTCGAAGATTTCGCCGTCGTCTACGCACTGGTAGGTGATGAGCTTGGTGAGCTCGAGGTCGCCCTTGATGAGGAGGAGGGAGTTTTGCGTATTGATGTCGGTGACGAGCAGGCAGGCGAAGCAGAGGCCTTCCTGGGTGCATAGTTCGTCGAGGGCGCGCAGGAGGTCTTTTGATTTTTGCCAGAAATTGCCGAAGCCGAGTTCCTCGACTTGGGAGACGGCGAAGCGAACGGAGTCCTCCTCGTAAATTTTGAAGTCGGTGCGGATGACCTTGTCGGGCGAGTTGGCGAGGATAACGGAGCCGGAGCTGAAGATGAGGTCGGCGAGTTGTTTCGCGTTTACGTCGGCGATGCGGGAGAGCCAGGCGAGTTGGACGGCGTCTTTTTCCGTGGAGGTGGGGCTTTGAAGATTGAGGGTGTCGGAGATGATGCCGCCCATGAGAATGCCGGCGATCTGGGGTGTGGGAGTGAGGCCGTCGCGCTGGAATAGTTCAGAGATGATGGTGCAGGTGGAGCCGACGGGATCGTTGATAAAGAGGATGGGCTGCGAGGTCGCGAGGGAACCGAGGCGATGGTGATCGATGACCTCGGTGATTGTGACCTCGTCGGCTCCGTTTACCGCCTGGGTCATCTCGTTGTGATCGACGAGCACAAGGCGGGTGCGCACGGGCTTGAGGACGTCGGTTTTGGTCATGATGCCTTGGAGGCGGCCATCGTCGCCGAGGACGATGTAGGCGGCGACATTGGAGGTCGCGAGTTTCTTGCGCAGGTCGGAGAGACGTTGGTCGGGCGAGAGGGAGGCGAATTTGCGTTCGACAAGGCGTTCGATCTTGGTCGCGGAGCGGATCACCCAAGCGGAGGTGGCGGTGTCGTAGGGGCTGACCATGAGGGCGACGCCGGCGGCGCGGGCGCGTTCGATGATCTCGTCTTCGACTGGCAGGTTGCCGGTGATGACGAGCAGGCGCACGGCCATCTCGATGGACTTCAGTTGGATGTCGCGGCGGTCGCCGACGATGATGATGGATTGGCTGGAGAGAATGCCGTCGCTCCGGGCGGCGCGGCCGAAGGATTTCACGTCCATGGCACCGACGCGCACGAAGAGTTCTTCTTCGCGGTTGGAATCAGGCAGATGAATGACGCTCGCGCGCAGGGCGCGGGCGATGTGGCCGAGGCTGGTGTGGACCTTGCGCATTTCGCGAAGGGCGCGGACCTTTGGAACGAAGAAGCCGCCGAGTTGAAAAATGGATACGGTGCCCGTGACGCGGCGGTCTTCGGTGATGACGGGGAGGACGCGGACGTCGTGTTCGTCGATGAGTTCGAGGGCTTCGGCGCAGGTGGCGTCCTGGGGGATGGAGACCACGTTGCTTACCATGACGTCGCGCACGCGCGGCGTGACGTCGGTGAGGAGAATGGGGAGCGGGTGTTCGAAGCGGGCGAGGATGGCGTCGATGCGGGCGTTGGAATTACCGCAACGGGCGGCGATGTAGCCTGGCTGTTTGCGGGCCTCCTTGTAAGCGGCGTAGGCGATGGCCGCGCAGACGGAGTCGGCGTCGGGGTTTTTATGGCCGATTATGTAGGTGGGCGCGGTGGACACGGGAAGGGTGGATAGGCCGAGTGGCGATGGGGAGGAATAAAAAACCCCCAAGCCAGGAGGACTTGGGGGTTTTTTGTTGGAGAATTAAGCTTAGTTATTTGCCACCGGACCAACGCCGGTAGCTACACCATTGATGTCCTCTTCGTAGAACCGAACTTGCAAGCGAGTAGGCAAAACGGTGGCTACGATACGGTTCGTCGATGCTCCATTCCCTCCGATGAGCTCACCGCTAGTGTTGTTGCTTCCGAGGGTTTTTAAGGACCGCACATTTCCACCTAAGAACACGATGTGTCCGCCTTCGTCCTCATAAATGCCAGAAGTCTTGCTCCACTTTCCATCCGTGGACGTAAGTATACCACGGGCGTAAGCAAGAGGAGTGGAGGCCGGGTAAGCGGTGAGCGACAGGCCGCTGGTAACGCCATATGCTAAAACAAGCGCGTCGAAATCGGTGTTCAGCCCAGTCTTGTCGACGTTAATGATCGTGGATGCCTGTTGACCGGCAGTGCTGGACGTTTGGTCACCGAGAGCGATCCAGAAGCTTGCATCAGTAAGGGCGCCGCTTACTGCGAGAGCGGCTGCAAATAACTTAGGTGTCGCGTTGGCGGCCTCAGTAGGGGGGGTGGCTGGCCTGGGCGTAGCAAAGTCTGCACCGGAGGAAGCTTGGATGTGAGATGGAAGGCGGTCGCGGTTCTCGTTGGCGAAACTGATTGCGGCGGCGCCGATCTGACGAAGATTAGACGCATCCACGGCTTTGCGTGCGTTTTTCTGAACTGCAGCGACGCTAGGAATAATAATGGCGGCAAGAATACCGATGATCGCGATCACCGTGAGTAATTCGATCAACGTGAAACCTCTGGATAGGCGTTTAGTTTGGGTAAGCATAAGGGGATTTATCACCTCTCTAAGGTCTGCCCGATCACCTTGCCTTACAAGGCAAATTTCGGCGCGAGCTGGACAAATTTCAGCGCACTCTCCAACGGTCTGCGGCGATGAAGATTTACCTCGATGGAAAATTTGTCGATCAAGCCGACGCCAAGGTCTCCGTGTTTGATCACGGACTGCTTTACGGGGACGGCGTGTTTGAAGGCATCCGCCTCTACCAAGGGAACATCTTCCGCTTGGACGAGCATTTGGAGCGTCTCGAAATGTCCGCCAAGGCCCTCTTGCTCGACTTGCCGTGGTCGCGCCAGGAAATCTCGGAGGCGACTTGCGAGACGTGCCGTCAAAACGGCCTCACCGACGGCTACATCCGCCTCGTCGTCACCCGCGGAGTCGGCGACCTCGGCCTTTCGCCGTGGCTGTGTCCCAAGCCCTCGATTTTCATCATCGCGGCCAAGATGGCCTTGTATCCGCCGGAGCATTACATCACCGGTCTGGCCATTTGCACCGTGGCGACGCGCCGCATCGGCCCCGCCGCGCTGCCTCCGGCGGTGAAGTCGCTCAATTACCTGAACAACATCCTCGCCAAGATCGAGGCGCGCCAGGCGGGCTGCATGGAGGCGATCATGCTCAACGAGCAGGGCTTCGTCGCGGAGTGCACCGGCGACAACATCTTCATCGTCCACAAGGGCGAAATCATCACCCCGGCGGCCTCGCAGGGCGCGCTCAAGGGCATCACTCGCGACACGATTTTCGACATCGCGGCAGAGATCGGCGTGCCGATGCGTGAGGCCAACCTCACGCGTTACGATGTCTGGAACGCCCACGAGTGCTTCCTCACCGGCACGGCCGCCGAGGTGATTCCCGTGGTCAAGCTCGACGGTCGTGTGATCGGCACCGGCAAGCCCGGCTCGATCACGGCGCGCGTGTTGGAGGCCTTCCGTCGTCGCGTGGTGGTCGAAGGCACCCGCATCTGAGAGGGCTTCGTTTACGCCCCGCCCGGCTCAGTTCGCCGCGACCGCCCGGCTCGTTATCGGTCCCGGCGAAAAAGGGTTATTTGGCGCAACGGCCTGCTTGGAGTGGGCCGTTTTGGCATTCTTCGGCTGCCGCCTGTTTCGATGTCGCCTCGTGCCGGCTCGAAATAGCGCTGGCATATCCCGTGCAATCGCTTCGTGTTTTTTCGACTCTCCGTGGTCGAGTTTCTCTCGTTTCCCCATTATCTATTCAAGCATGGCCAGTTCCCTCAAATGTGATCTCTGCGGCAAAGGTGCCACGGTGCACCTCACCCAGATCGTAAACGGCAAGATGCACAAGGTGGACCTCTGCGAAGCTTGCGCCCAAGCCAAGGGCGTGACCGATCCGGGTGGGTTTTCTCTCGCGGATCTGTTGCTCAAGGCCTCGCTCAATCCCGACGAGCCCGTCACCGGCCACGAATGTCCGGCTTGCGGATTCAAGCCCTCCGATTTCAAGAAACTCGGTCGTTTCGGGTGCCCGCAATGCTACCGCACTTTCGAGAGCATGGTGACTCCGATGCTCGACAACATGCACAAGGGCACCCGCCACGCCGGCAAGGTGCCGCACAAGGCCCTCGAGCGCCGCACCCTGATCGAGCGCGTCTCCGAACTCGAAACCGGCCTCGCCGAGGCGATCAAAACCGAGCGCTACGAGGATGCCGCCCGTCTGCGCGACGAGTTGGCCAAGCTTCGTCCGGTCGTCGCCGACGCGAGCGCGACCGATTCCTCGTCAAAGCGCACCAAGCCCGCGCACCCATGAAAATCTCCGCCCTGCTCGCCTCTCCGTCGGAACTCACGGACACCTCCAGCTCCAAGTGCGCGGTGGTGCTGATGACGCGTATCCGTCTCGCGCGGAATCTCGCCGGCCACTCCTTCCCCGGCTGGTGTCGCGAAGCCCAGCGCGAGGACGTGCTCGCGCGTTGTCGCGAGGCAGTCGGCGCCTCTGCGGTCATGAAGCGTTCGGTGAACGTGCCCGTCGGCGAGCTGACCGAGCTGCAAAAACAAATCCTCGTTGAGCGTCACCTCATCTCGCGCGAACTCAGCGGCTCCAAGCACGGTGCCGGTCTCGTCATCAATCGCGATCAGACCTGCTCGGTCATGATCAACGAGGAGGATCATTTGCGCATTCAGGTTTTGCGCGCGGGCTTCCAGCTCAAGAAAGCCTGGGCCCAGATCAACACGCTCGATTCCGAACTAGAGGAGTGCCTCGACTACGCCTTCGCGCCCGAACTCGGCTACCTCACCGCGTGCCCGACTAACCTCGGCACCGGCATGCGCGCCTCGGCCATGATGCACCTGCCCGCCCTCGTGATATCGGGCCAGATGGAGAAGGTCGTGCGCGCCGTGAATCAGCTCGGCATGGTCGTGCGCGGCCTCTTCGGCGAAGGCTCCGACGCCTCCGGCAGCATTTTTCAGATCTCCAATCAAACCACCCTCGGCGAAAGCGAGGACGCCATCCTCAAGCGCCTTGGCAGCGTTTTGCAGTCGATCATCGAACACGAGCTAAACGCTCGCGAAAAACTTCTCGAAGCCGATTCGCCTAAGCTTTTCGACAAAATCGGTCGCGCCTACGGTATTTTGCAGAATTGCCACCAACTCACCTCCAGCGAGGCGATGAATCTGTTATCACTGCTGCGTCTCGGCATCGACCTGGGTCTCTTTCCCGAGCCGACCCGCGCGCTTACCGACCGCCTCTTCATTGAGGCGCAGCCGGGCCACATCCAGGCCGCCGCGAGCCACGACTTGGACTCGGCTAAACGCGACTCCTGGCGTGCCGATACTTTGCGTGGCGAGTTTGCATCCGTGCCTCGGCCCGATTTTAGCTTACACCATAAACCGTCCTCCGCCTGAGGGAGGCTATATCCCTGAACCCATACTCACCCCGACCACTTTTATAACATGGAACCGATGAATAATTTCACCCCGCGCGCTCAGCAGGTCCTCGCGCTCGCGCGCAAGGAAGCCGACCGCTTTCATCACAACTACGTCGGCACCGAGCATCTCCTGCTCGGCCTCATCAAGCTCGGCCAAGGTGTCGCCGTGTCGGTGCTCCAAAAAATGGGGCTCGATCTCGAGACCGTGCGCGCCGCCGTCGAGAAGCAGGTCGGCACCGGCCAGGAGACCAAGAACCAAGGCTCCATCCCCTACACCCCGCGCGTGAAAAAGGTCCTCGCCCTCGCCGGCAAGGAGGCCAAGGCCCTCAACCACTCCTACGTCGGCACCGAGCACATCCTCCTCGGTCTCCTCCGCGAGGGCGAAGGCGTCGCCGCCCGCGTGCTCAAGTCGCTCGACATCGACATCGAGCGCACCCGCAACGAAATCCTCCGCGAACTCGATCCGCAGTTCTCCGGCGGCGAGGAAGGTTCCGGCTCCGGCGAGGGTTCCGGCGACACCCCCGGCAAAGGCGAAGAGGCCGCCGCCGGCTCCGGTCGTTCCGAGGACGGCAAGAAGGACGTCAAGACTCCCGCGCTCAAAGCCTTTGGTCGCGACCTCACCGAGCTCGCGCGTAAGGGCGAACTCGACCCCGTGGTCGGCCGCAAGAACGAGATCATGCGCGTCATCCAGATCCTGTGCCGCCGCACTAAAAACAACCCCGTGCTCATCGGCGAGGCCGGCGTCGGCAAGACCGCCATCGTTGAGGGCCTCGCCCAGGAGATCATCAACGGCGTCGTGCCCGAGATCCTCATGGACAAGAAGGTCATCACCCTCGACCTCGCCCTCATGGTCGCCGGCACCAAATACCGCGGCCAGTTCGAGGAGCGCATCAAGGCCGTGATGGACGAAATCAAGCGCGCCAAAAACATCATCCTCTTCATCGACGAGCTCCACACCATCGTGGGTGCCGGCGCGGCCGAGGGCGCGATGGATGCCTCCAACATCTTCAAGCCCTCGCTCTCGCGCGGCGAGCTGCAGTGCATCGGCGCCACCACGCTCAACGAATACCGCAAATACATCGAGAAGGACTCCGCCCTCGACCGCCGTTTCCAGAGCGTGAAGGTCGAACCGCCCTCCATCGAGGACACCATCATCATCCTCAAGGGCATTCGTGGAAAGTATGAGGATCACCACAAAGCGATCTTCACCGACGCCGCGCTCGAGGCCGCCGCCAAGCTCTCCGACCGCTACATCACCGCGCGCTTCCTGCCCGACAAGGCCATCGACGTCATGGACGAGGCCGGCTCCCGCGCCCGCATTTCTTCCCTCGGCCGCCCGCCCGCGCTCGAGGATCTCGCCAAGGAAATCGAGACCGTCTGCGCCCAGAAGGAGCAGGCCATCGCCGCGCAGCATTTCGAGGAGGCCGCCAAGCACCGCGACCACGAGAAGCAACTTCGCGCCAAGCTCGAGCAGACCACCGAGGAGTGGAAGAAGAGTCGCGAAGAGAAACGCATCACCATCGACGACGAACTCATGATGAAGGTCGTCGCCGACTGGACCGGCATTCCGCTTTCCCGCATGGAAAAGAAGGAGTCGGAAAAACTCCTGAATCTCGAAAAGGAGATCCAGAAGGTCGTCATCGGCCAGGACGCCGCCTCCACCGCCATCGCTCGCGCGCTGCGCCGTTCGCGCGCCGACCTCAAGGATCCGCGCCGCCCCATCGGCTCGTTCCTCTTCGTCGGCCCCACCGGCGTCGGCAAGACCGAGACCGCCAAGCAGGTCGCCGCGCAGATGTTCGGCAAGCAGGAGGCGCTCATCCAGATCGACATGTCGGAATACATGGAGAAGTTCTCCGTCTCGCGCCTGATCGGCGCGCCTCCCGGCTACGTCGGCTACGACGAGGGCGGCCAGCTCACCGAGGCCGTGCGTCGCAAACCTTACTCCGTCGTCCTATTCGACGAGATCGAGAAGGCGCATCCGGACGTGTTGCAACTGCTCCTCCAGATTTTGGAAGACGGGCGCCTCACCGATTCGCTCGGCCGCCAGATCGATTTCCGAAACACGATCATCATCATGACCTCGAACGTCGGCGCGCACCTCTTGATGCGCCAGACCTCGATGGGCTTTGCCGCCGCCGGTTCGGGCGCCTTTGGCGACCACGAGAAGATGCGCGAGAAGGTGCTCGATGAGGCCAAGAAGATCTTCAAGCCCGAGTTCTTGAATCGCATCAGCGACATCGTGTTCTACCGCCCGCTGGCGAAGACGGATCTTTTCCGCATCGTCGATATCGAGCTGGAGAAATTCACCAAGCGCCTCACCGACCGCAAGATCACCCTGAGCTTCTCCGCCGAAGCGAAGGAGCTGCTGATCGACAAGGGCTACGACGAGAAAATGGGCGCCCGCCCGCTGCGTCGCGCGGTCGAGCACTACCTCGAAGATCCGTTCGCCGAGGCCTTGCTCAAGGGCGAGGTCGTCGAAGGACAGACCTTCCACGTCGTGCGCAAGGGCGAGGAGCTCGCTTTCAACCTGCGAGATGATTCCAACGCATCCTCGTCCCCCAGCGCCGACACCGGCGTGTCGTCTTAAGCGAGTCGGTCCGCCAAGACCGAAAAACCAAAGCCCGTCCTCGAAAGAGGACGGGCTTTTTGTTGCGGGCGGAGGAGGCGGCTGGATTACGGATTTAGGTAGGGCGCGACCGCTGGGCGCGCCGCCACACGTTACGGCGGGCCCAGCCCCGACTTATCGGGGTAAACTGGGTCCCGCCCTACCACCGCACTCGGCATCAAAATCGGCGTCAGCGTTTTTTCGTCCCGAGTTTCACGATCAGATCGAAGTCCGCTTTTTTGAGCGGCATCACCGACAGGCGGCTTTGTTTGAGCAGCGGCAACTCGGCGAGCTTCGGCTCCGCCTTGATCGTGGCGAGTTCGACGGGGTGGGGGAGCGTCTGGTCGATCTCCAGTCCCACCGCCGACCAATCGCCCTCTTCGGCGGATGCGTCGGGGAAGTGTTCCTTGTCCACGACGGCGGTGCCGAGCACGGCCTTGGTGGTCACGCTCGCGTAGAAGAGCACGTGGTCGCCGCGTTTCATGGCGCGCAGGAAATTGCGCGCCTGGAAATTGCGCACGCCATCCCAGGTCGTGCGGCGATCGCGGACAAAATCGTCCCACGAGTAGGCTTCGGGCTCGGTCTTCACCAACCAGTATTGGGTCTTCGTCATGGCAGAAGGCGATGAATGCATGCCGGCGACGGGTTGCAACTCCGCCCGCTGATCCATTCGCAGGTAGCGCGAGCCTCCCTGGTTCGCGCGTTCATTTTTCATCAAAGGCGGATGTTCGCGTCGCGAGCCTTGCCGTTCCCTTTGTTTCAAACCTAGTTCATCCTCCACATGAATCGCACCCTGCTCCCGATCCGTTTGTTTTTCATCGCCCTGTGCGCGGTAGCGGGGTGGCTGGTTTGCTTCACCATCGCGGAGTGGGATAACCGTCGCCCCGAAGCCATCGCGATCGGTTTTTTGCTGGGGACGCTCGTGGTGCTGGTGGATGTTTTGCTGAAAGGATTTTCTCTGCGCGGTCTCTCGGCGATCACCTTTGGTTTGGCGATCGGCGCGGTGATTTCCTTTCTCATCAGTTCCTCGCCCTTGTTTGGCGAAGGCGATAAGGAGATTATTTTTCTCGTCCGGCTCGCCCTGTTTTTGGTCTGCACCTATCTGGCCACGGTCATCGCCCTGCGCGGCAAGGATGAGTTCAATCTCGTCATCCCCTACGTGCGTTTCGTTCCCCATGAAGTCGATGTGCCTTTGATCGTGGTGGATACGAGCGCGCTTATCGACGGCCGCCTCACGCGCATCTGCGAAAGCGGCTTCGTCCCTGGTGCCTTGATCATTCCGAAGTTCGTGCTGAGCGAACTTCAAGTCGTCGCCGACGCATCCGATCCTGCGCGTCGTGCGCGTGGTCGGCGCGGGCTCGATGCGCTCGGTCAATTGCGCCGCATCAAAAACATCGATCTGCGCATTCACGAGAGCGACGCGAAGCGTGGCGAGGTGGACGCGAAGCTCGTGTTTTTGGCGACCGCGATGAAGGCGAAGCTGATCACCACCGATCAGAATCTCGCGAAGATGGCGGACTTTCACGGCGTGCATTGTTTACACCCCGGCGAGTTGGCCCGCGCGCTTCAGCCCACGCTGTCGGTCGGCGAAATTCTCGACGTCGATCTGGTCAAGCCCGGCAAAGAAGAGGGCCAGGCGGTCGGCTACCTTGCCGATGGTTCCATGGTGGTGGTCAATGATGCCATCGCCGCCATCGGCACCTGTGTTTCCGCCGAGATCATTAGCGTGATGCCCTCGGCGGGCGGACGTCTGGTCTTCGCGCGTCAAGTCGGCCGCGGCGATCTCTGATTCGCCTGCGGCTCCGGTTTATTTCGCGGCTAATTGAGGTGCCGCCACGCTAAGAAACGACGCCAGCGCCGGGTTGCGTTCCGGCGTATCCGCCGAGCGATCCTCGCGCCAACCTACGACCAAGCGGCTCTCCGGCGCGGGGCCTTGCACCGGGAGAAAGCGCACCCCGTCCGGCAGCGGTCGCGCCTCGCTCGGGCACATGAACGTCGCGCCAAGGCCGGCGCGCACCAGGCCCACCGCGTTGGCGCGCGGCCACACCTCCTCGGCGATGCGCGGCGTCACGCCGACCTTGGAAAAAGCCGCCAGCACGCGGTCGTAAAATCCCGGGTTGTGCGAACGCGGGAAGAGCACCCACGGCACCGCTGCGAGGTCTTTGAGCCGCAGGTTTTCCCGCTTCGCGAGCGCGTGGTCCGAGGGCAGGAGCACGCCGTTCTTCTCGCGCAACAACTCCCGCGTGCGCAGGCCGGGCGTGGTCGCGTCGGGATGAAAAAAACCGCACGCGATGCCGCCCTCCGCCAGAGCGCCGAGCTGGGCCGAGGTCGGCGATTCGTTCAACTCCACCCGTATTCGTGGAAAGCGCCGGTGGAACTCGCGCAGAATCCCCGGCAGCACCGTCGCCATCGCCAGGCCGGTGAAGCCCACCCGCACGTGCCCGGTTTCGCCCTCGGTCAACGCACGCAACTCGCCCGGCACCCCCGCCAGCCCGCGCAGGATCGGCTCCACGCGCTCGGCCAACGCCCGCCCTGCGGCCGTCAGCTCGACCTTTCGCCGCGAACGCGTGAATAATTCCGCGCCCAGCGCCGCCTCCAGTTGCGCTATTTGTCGGCTTAGTGCCGGCTGCGCCACCGCGAGCGACTCCGCCGCTTTGCGAAAATGCAGCGTGCGCGCCACCTCGCGGAAATAGACGAGGTGCCGCAGTTCAAAATCGAATTGATACTCACGAGGCATCACAGACGAGGAAACAAGTATTTCCTGCGCATGCAATCTCCTGCTATGCTGAGCGCTCGACCGTTAGTTTTTCCACCGACCCTACGACCCACCGAACAACGACCATGTCCGCCCAACCCAAATCCCTCTTTCAAAAAGTCTGGGACGCCCACTCCGTCCGCAAGCTGGCCAACGGCCAGACCCAGCTCCTCATCGGCACGCACCTCATCCACGAGGTCACCTCGCCCCAAGCCTTCGGCATGCTGCGCGATCTCGGCATCAAGGTCGCCTATCCTCACCGCACCTTCGCGACCGTTGACCACATCATCCCGACCAACGAACTCGTCGAGCCCTACGCCGACCCGCTCGCCCAGGCCATGATGGACGAGATCCGCAAAAACTGCGCCGAGTTCGGCATCACCTTCTTTGATCGCGCCAGCGGCAAGCAGGGCGTCGTTCACATCGTCGGTCCCGAGCAGGGCATCACCCAGCCCGGCACCACCATCGCGTGCGGCGATTCGCACACCTCCACTCACGGCGCGTTCGGCGCGATCGCCTTCGGCATCGGCACGAGCCAGGTGCGTGACGTGCTTGCCACCCAGACCATGGCGCTCGGCGCGCTCAAGGTCCGCCGCATCGAGGTCAACGGCAAGCTGCGCCCGGGAGTTTACGCCAAGGACGTGATTCTCCACATCATCCGCCTCACCGGCGTGAACGGCGGCACCGGCTTCGCCTACGAGTATGCCGGCAGCACCTTCGATGGCTTCACCATGGAGGAGCGCATGACCGTCTGTAACATGTCCATCGAGGGCGGCGCGCGCGTCGGCTACGTCAACCCCGACGAGACCACCTTCGCCTATCTGAAGGGCCGTCCCTACTCGCCGAAGGGCGCGGAGTGGGATGCGGCCGTCGAGCGCTGGCAGTCTTTCGCCTCCGATCCCGACGCGACCTACGACGACGTCATGAAGATCGACGCCGCCGACATCGCGCCGACCGTCACCTGGGGCATCAATCCCGGCCAGGGCATCTCCATCACCGAGAACATCCCCAGCCCCGAGACCGCCGCCACCGCCGACGAGAAGGCCGGCATCATCGAGGCGCTCGAATACATGAAGCTGCCCGCCGGTTCCCCCATCAAGGGCACCAAGATCAACGTCGCCTTCCTCGGCTCCTGCACCAACGGCCGCCTCTCCGATTTCCGCGAGGTCGCCAAATACATCAAGGGCCGCAAGGTCGCCGACGGCGTGAAGGCCATCGCCGTGCCCGGCTCGCAGATCGTCGCGCTCCAATGCGAGAAGGAAGGCATCGACAAGGTTCTCGCCGAGGCCGGCTTCGAGTGGCGCGCCGCCGGCTGCTCCATGTGTCTCGCGATGAACCCCGACAAGCTCATCGGCGACCAGCTCTGCGCCTCGTCCTCCAACCGCAATTTTAAGGGCCGCCAGGGCTCCATCACCGGTCGCACCGTGTTGATGAGCCCGGTCATGGTCGCCGCCGCCGCCGTCACCGGCGTGGTGTCCGACGCCCGCGAGGTCTTTTCCGTCAACTGACGGAAAAGACAGTTGAAGGGAGAAGTTGAAGGTTAAGTTCCGGACTTCGGAAACGCTCAGCTTCTCCCCCTTAAACTTAATCTTTCATCTTAAACTTTTATAAAATGGCTCTCGCAAAAATCACCTCCGTCACCGGCCGCGCGGTCAACGTCCCCGGCAACGACATCGACACCGACCGCATCATCCCGGCGCGCTTCATGAAGTGCGTCACGTTCGACGGTCTCGGCGAATTCGTCTTCTTCGACGTTCGTCACGACCCGCAGGGCAACAAGATCGACCACCCGATCGACCGCCCCCAACACAAGGGAGCGACCATCCTGCTCTCCGGCGCGAACTTCGGCTGCGGCTCCTCCCGCGAGCACGCCCCGCAGGCCATCGCCAAGGCCGGCTTCAAGGCGATCATCGCCGAGAACTTCGCCGAGATCTTCTTCGGCAACAGCACCACGCTCGGCATGCCCTGCGTGACCGCCAGCCGCGAGGACATCGCCAAGATCGCCGCTGCGGTTGAGGCCGACCAGCAGGTCGAAGTCACCATCGACCTCGTCGCGCTGGAGGCCCGCTTTGCCGGCCAGACCGTGAAGATCGAGCAACGCGAGACCGCCCGCGACGCGTTGATCAACGGCCGTTGGGACGCCATCGGCGAGCTCATCGACGGCTTGCCCGACGTGCGCGCCACCGCCGCCAAGCTGCCTTATATGGCGGCGGCCTGAGTTCGAAGGCGGGGACGGAGCCCCGCCCTCCAGGGGAGGAGCCGCCCGGCGTAAAGGCGGG
>CAZOGV010000020.1:13716-24092 GCA_964579225.1 uncultured Akkermansia sp.
AGGCGGGGACGGAGCCCCGCCCTCCAGGGGAGGAGCCGCCCGGCGTAAAGGCGGGGACGGAGCCCCGCCCTCCCAAAGGGCTTATCCTTCTGGAGGGCGGACCTCCGTGTCCGCCGTTTTTCTTTTTTCAGCGCGCGGACGCGGCAGGCGCGCCTGTCTCGATAAGCGTGGAAAGGTGTTCGATCACGGCTGCCGGTATCGGATTCTGGGTCGGCCGTCCGTGCCAGATTTGGTTGTCGAGAAATTCGGCCAAGCGCGGGTTGCCGGTTTTCTCTCCGTTGTATTCGCGGTAGATGTCGCGCAGGTCGGCGTAGTCTTCCGCGGTCCACGGCGTGCGCTTCAGTTACACCCCTTGCTTGGGGCGTGCTTCGGCGGCCAGCCGGATGCCGTATTGTTCGATCACGATCTGGCGGGATTTGTAGAGGACGCCGATGGCCTGCTTGAAGGCCTTCTTGCTCATGCCGAGCGCGGCGCGGATTTCCTCGGGCGAGCTGCCGTCGTGCAGCGGCAGACGGCCGCCGGATGCGCGGAGTTTTTCCAGAATCGTATCGGTAAGGGAAACCACGCGCTGGTGGCCGGCGGGATCGAGGGCGACGTCGATTTTTCCGTCTTCGCGAACGCGGCGCACGTAGCCCGGAAAGGTCGCGCCGGGGAAGAGCGGTTGCGCGAGATCGGAGCGGTAGAGCAGGGCGCGATGGGCGTTTTCTACGATAACGTTGTAGCCGAGCGGTGTCTCGCCGATGACGAGAAGACCGACTTGCTGGCCCTCGGCGTAGGTCGGCGCGGTGAGATCGAGGTGACGATTCAGCCGCGAACTGGCGACGATGCGTTGGCTGCGATCATCGATCATCACTTGGACGATCACGCGTTCGCCGACGAGTAGCGGGCCGGATTGTTCGCGAAGCGGCAGCAGCAGGTCCTTGTCGAGGCCCCAATCGAGGAACACGCCGATGCGCGGGTTGACGGCGACGACGCGGAGCGCGGCGAATTCGCCGACCTGCGCCAGCGGTTTTTGCGGTGTGGCGACCAGGCGGTCCTCGGAGTCGCGGTAGAGGAATACCTCGACGTCGCCGCCGACCTTGGCGCCGGCGGGGATGAGGCCGCCGGGCAGGAGAATTTCGCCCAGGGCACCGCCATCGAGATAAAAGCCCGGAGGAGCGCTGCGCAGGACGCGGAGTAGATTGAGTTTGCCGAGATGGGCCATGGGATTTGCCGCAGGGTGCGCGCGCGTATCGGCGGGGAGGAAGCTTAATGTTCGCGGTATGTTCGCTGGGCGCGGGCTTGACGGGGCGGGGCGGGAGACGCCTTTTCCGGTTTATGCCCGCCGCCACCGATCAGAATTTCCACGACTACAAACGCGCCGAGGCCAAAGCGCTCGAGATTATGCGCGCGATGAAGGCGACCACGCCTCGCACCGTGGACATCGAGCTGGCTTTGCTGGTGGCATTTTTCGAGCTGCACAAGGCGACCGGCCTGCCCGGGCCGCAGGTGGCAAAAATCATCCAAGGGCACTTGGAGGTGTTGTCGGCGCACTACGCCCGTCCGGCGGCGCCGCCGCCTGCCGCAGGTTGACGGCGGGCGGGAAAGCGCGCCTCGTTTGTTTTTTAAGGAAACAAGCGTCCGCCGCAGGCGTCCATCCTCCGAACCACTTCCATGCCACTCGCACTCATCGATCTGCTCAAGGGAGCCGATATCCTCGTCTATCCGCTCGCGCTTTGCTCGCTCGTGCTGGTGTTTATTCTCTTCGAGCGCTCCTGGGCTTTGCGGCGCTCCGCGATCATCCCGGATGATCTGGCCGACGCCATCGTGGCGGCCCAGCCGGTCACCGGCGGCGAGCATTCCGTGCTGGCCCGCATCGTGCGTTTTTCGCAAACCCACCCGGGCGATGCCGAGGGCGTGCGCGCCTTTGCCCGCCTGGAGGTTTCGCGTATGGAGCGCGGTCTGCCTTATCTGGAGGTTATCTACGCGGGCGCGCCGCTTATCGGTCTCACCGGCACGGTGTGGGCCTTGATCCGGGTTTTTTCCAGCATCGGCGGACCCACCGGCATGCCGGACCCGGTTAAATTCACCTCGGGCGTTTCGCTCGCGCTTTCCGCGACGGTGATGGGACTCACGATCGCGGTGCCGGCCTTGATCGGCGGCGGTATCCTGCAACGGCGCGTGGATAAATTTGCCGCGCAACTCGACGTGCTGCTGGCGCGGCTACTGGCCGAGAAACCGAAGGCCTGATTCCCCGCCATGTCCGGTCTTCAAACCCGCCGTCGCCGCAGGCCCGAGCTGAACTTGGTGCCTCTCATCGACGTGCTCGTGATCCTGGTTTTTTTCTCCTTCGTCACGATGCAATTTCGCTCGCCCGGCACGCTCAACATCACGCTGCCGCGCGTCGAGACGGCGGGCAGCAACACCTTCGCCGGCACCGTCATCATCGGAATCGACAAGGAAGGCGTGATCACCTTCGCGACCGACCAGACCACGGCGCGTGAGGTGCCGCAGGCGGAGCTTGGCGGCCTGCTCGCGCAGATTCGCAATGTGGACCGCGACATCCCGGTGCTCATCCGCGCGGACGAGACGACGGAGCTGCGCACGCTCGCTTTCGTGATGGATGCGTGCCGCAAGGCGGGGTTGAACAAGTTCAGTTTGCAGAGCCGTTGAGCTCACTCGGTGGTCTTCGGCAAGGGGCGTCCGAGGAGGAGAAAGGGAGTGTTTTCCCCCGTTTATCCGCTAAAGCGGGTCGGGGTCCGTGCCGATATTCACGCGATGACCCTAGGAACCACCCTTGACAAGGCGGCCATTATCGCTGCCTCCGCCGCTTTGCCCGCCGCGCCCCAGATTATGGCGAGTTTGTATAAGCTGCTGCTCGACTATAATTCCGGTCTGCGCGCGATCACCGATCTGCTGAAACGAGACCCCGCCCTCACTGTCCGCATCATTCGCATCGCCAACAGCCTCGCCTATGGCAAGGGCGGCATCGGTTCGATTGAGGAGGCTTTGCAACGCGTGGGTTTTGGCGAGGTGTATCGCCTAGTGGGCTCGGCCACGACCGAGAGCGTGGGACGCGAAGGACTGCGTTGCTACGGCTTCAGCGGCGAGGCGTTTCGCCGGCACAATCTTTTAAGTGCCTTGGCGGCGGAGCAGCTCGCCATGGTCGTGGGCGCGGATGCGCGATCCGCCTACACGGCGGGGCTTTTGCGCGGCATCGGCCGGCTGCTGCTTGACGGTCTGGGGTGTTCGCGTTTGCCCGCGAGTGAAAGTTTTGTGGAAAGCGGCGCGGGAAAATCCGTCGAGTGGGAGAGGCGCACCTTCGGGGTAAGTCATCACGAGGTCGCGGGCGTTTTGCTGGCGGAGTGGGGTTTTCCGACCGAGATCGTGCACGCGGTCGAGCATCGCCACGGCGAGGGCGGGGAGATGTCGCGTCTGGGCCGGGTGATTGATCTCACGGACAACATCGTGCGCCTGGCGGGGTTCGCCTTGGCACCCGACGAGTCGGAGTGGGGTTTGCCCCAGGAAAAACTGGCCGCGCTCGGTATAAGCCACGAGGTGGCCGAGCAGGTGCGGGCGGATGCGCTGCAACGCATGAAGATGGTCGAGGAGTCCATGCGCTGAAGCGCGGTCTCGTGGTTGCGCGCCGGGCTGGGCTCGTATTCGGTGGGACATGAAAATCGTCCTCACCGGTTGCACCAAAGGTCTGGGTCGCGCGTTGGTGGATGAATTTGTGGCGTCGGGCCACACCGTGATCGGCTGTGGGCGCAACCCCGAGTCGATCCTCGACCTTCGCTTTTCGGTGTCCGCGCCGAGCACCTTCGACGTGCTCGATGTCGCCGAGCCGATGAAGGTCGCTCTCTGGGCCGAGCGCATGCTGACGGTGCATGGCGCGCCTGACCTCGTGATCAACAACGCGGGCTTGCTCACGTCGCCCGCGCCGCTCTGGAAACAGGACACGGCGGCGGTCGCTAAACTTTTTCAGGTCAACCTCACCGGCGTGGTGCACGTGATCCAGGGCTTCGTGCCGGCGATGATCGCGCGCGGCTCGGGCGTGGTGGTGAATCTCTCCTCCGGCTGGGGGCGCTCCGTCTCCGGCGAATTCGCGCCCTACTGTGCGAGCAAGTGGGGGATCGAGGGGTTGACGAAGGCGCTGGCCGAGGAGCTACCCGCGCCGCTCGCGGCCATCCCGCTCAGCCCGGGCGTGATCGACACCGCGATGCTGCGCCAGTGTTACGACGAGGGCGCGAGTGAGTATGCGAAACCGGCGGAGTGGGCCAAAGTCGCCGCGCCGTTCCTACTCGGGCTCGGTCGCGAACAAAACGGCGAGAGCCTCACCGTGCCGGGATTTTGAGGAGGGGGGACGGACGACGGAAATCGGGGACAGGAGTGTTGCTACTCCCTGGGGCGTTTTTTGGGCGTAATCTCGAAGCGACGGGTTTTTTCGGACGCTCGCGCTCTTCTCGGTCAATCTGTCTCGGGTATTTAACTGAAAAAGAGCGTGAACCCGCGCGCCGGAGTGGCACGGTTTATGGTTTCGGCAATTCCGCTTTAATAATCCATTTTCACCTAACCATGTCTTCCGCTTCCAAGACCCGCAAAACGACTGCCAACACCGCTGCAACCCTTGCCGCCGCCGCCGGTGGCGTGGGGGGCGAGATCGATGCGTCGCAGTTCAAGCAAGCCGTTCTTCGCAACCTGACCCACACCCTCGCCCGCGATCCGGACGGTGCCTCCCTGCGCGACTGGTGGATGGCCACCGCCGCCGCCGTGCGCGAACAGATCCTCGTGCGCCTCATCCAGACCCAGGCCACGCACAACAAGGCCAACACCCGCCGCCTTTATTATCTTTCGCTCGAATACCTCATGGGCCGTCTCACGGAGAATAATCTCCAGAACACCGGCCTCATGGAAACCGCCCGCGAAGCCCTTGCCGGCCTGGGCATCGACTTCGAGGAACTGCGCGAAGTCGAGGTGGACATGGGCCTGGGTAACGGCGGCCTCGGCCGTCTCGCCGCCTGCTTCCTCGATTCGCTCGCCACCCTCGACTACCCGGCCATCGGCTACGGCATCCATTACGAGTTCGGCCTCTTCAAACAGGAGTTCGTCAACGGCACCCAGGTCGAGCATCCCGACAACTGGATGATCTTCGGCACGCCGTGGGAAATCGTGCGCCCCGAATACACCCAGGAGGTTCAGCTCTACGGCCGCGTGGAAAACATTTTCGACGACCGCGGTGGCTACCGTCCGCGCTGGGTGGATACCAAGAAAATCCTCGGCGTCCCCTACGATATTCCCATCGCCGGCTACGGCACCAAGACCGTCAACCTTCTCCGCCTCTGGGCCTCGCGCTCCACCGAGGAGTTTGACCTCACCGCCTTCAACTCCGGCGGCTACGTCGAGGCCGTGCGCGAGAAGGCCATCGGCGAGACCGTTTCAAAAGTTCTCTACCCGAACGACAAGACCGAGAACGGCAAAGAGCTCCGTCTCATCCAGCAGTATTTCTTCGTCTCCTGCTCGCTGCGCGATCTCATCCGCCGCCACTTCCGCATCGCCAGCAACACTTGGGACAACTTCTCCGATAAGGTCGCCGTGCAGCTCAACGACACCCACCCCGCCGTCGCCGTCGCCGAGCTCCAGCGTATCCTGCTCGACGAGCAACAGCTCACCTGGGACGCCGCCTGGGCCATCGTCACCAAGACCTTCGGCTACACCAACCACACCCTCCTCCCCGAGGCCCTCGAAAAGTGGAGCCTGCCGCTCTTCACCAAGGTGCTCCCGCGCCACACCCAGATCATTTTCGAGATCAACCGTCGTCTCATGGACACCGTCGAGGCGAAGTGGCCCGGCGATAACCACAAGAAGAGCGTGCTCTCCCTCGTGGACGAAGGCGGTTCCAAGGCCTTCCGCATGGCCAACCTCTCCGTCGTCGGCTCGCACGCCGTCAACGGCGTCGCCGCCCTGCACACCCAGCTCCTCAAGAAGGATCTCTTCCCCGAGTTCGATTCGCTCTACCCGGGCAAATTCCAGAACAAGACCAACGGTATCACGCCCCGCCGCTGGTTGCTCGACTGCAATCCCAAGCTCACCGCCCTCATCGCCGAGACCCTCGGCCACACCGACTGGGCGCGCGACCTCGACCAGCTCCGCGGCCTCGAACTCTTCGCCGGCAACGCCGATTTCCAGAAGAAGTTCATGGCGGTGAAGCGCGAGAACAAGGTCGCCCTCGCGGCCGTCATCGAGCGCGAGTGCGGCATCACCGTCTCGCCCGACGCGCTCTTCGACGTGCAGATCAAGCGCCTCCACGAATACAAGCGCCAGCACCTCAACCTGCTTCACATCCTCACGCTCTACCGCCGTCTCCTCAAGAATCCGAATCTCGACATCGTGCCGCGCGTCTTTGTCTTCGGCGCCAAGGCCGCGCCCGGCTACGACCTCGCGAAAAACATCATCCGCGCGATCAACGTCATCGGCAAACGCATCAACGAAGACGCCCGCATCGGCGGCAAATTGAAGGTCGCCTTCCTGCCCAACTACCGCGTCTCCCTCGCCGAGCGCATCGTGCCCGCCGCCGATCTCTCCGAGCAGATCTCCACCGCCGGCAAGGAAGCCTCCGGCACCGGCAACATGAAGCTCGCCCTCAACGGCGCCCTCACCATCGGCACCCTCGACGGCGCCAACGTCGAAATCCTCGAAGAGGTCGGCGAGGAGAACATCTTCATCTTCGGCCACACCGTCGAGGACGTGGAGGCGATCGACGCCAAGGGCTACTCGCCCTGGGATTACTACCATCAGGACGAGGAACTCCGCGCCGTCATCGACTGGCTCGGCAGCGACTACTTCACCCCCGGCGAACACCACGCCTTCGGCGCGCTGCATCACAGCCTCACCGGCGGCGGCGATCCCTACAAGTGCCTCGCCGACTATCGCAGCTACGTGCAGGCGCACGAGAAGGTGGACGCCGCCTACCGCGATCAGAAGCGCTGGGCGAAGATGGCGATTATGAACACCGCGCGCGTCGGCAAGTTCTCCAGCGACCGCACCATTCACCAATACGCCAAGGAAATCTGGAGCCTGCCCGCCCTCAAGGTCAGCTGAGGGATTGCCACCGGGAGCGCCGGCCTTGTGCGCCGTAGGAGTATTTCAGCCGGCTTCGGAGGTTCTGCCTCGGAATGCCGGCTGAAAGCCGGCGCTCCCAGTGACGACGGTTATCCGCGCAGCCGCGTCGAGGTCGTATCGGTTACGTCCGTCACCTCGACGTCGATTACGTCGCCCGTTCCCGCGCCGGTGCCTCTGGCCGGAGAACGTCGGCGTGCGTTCGTCGCGCGGGGCGCGGTGCCATTGCGAAAGCTACTCGCGATCAAACCGAACGCCGTGCCGATCATCACCAAGAGGCCGACGAACAGCGTGACCAAGATCGCACCCAGAGCGATCAGGCCGCCAAGCAGAAGTCGGAGAAAATTGGGCATGCGTTCATGACCCCGGTTTGCGGCCGAAGTTGCAAGAACGCTCGGGCCCGGGAACTCCGGTTCGCGGGTGTAGGGGCTTCGCTTGCGAAGCCCGGGTTTGCGATTTGGGGCGTCGTCCGGGAGGCGCGGTCTTCGCAAGCGAAGCCCCTACGTCCGGACATCTTGAACCGATGCAGGCGGGACGCCTGCGCTACTTCTCAAACCGCCAGCCACCACGTCGCCAGGCCGAGGAAGCAGCCCATGCTTGCGACGTCCGTCGCGGTGGTGAGGAAGATGCTCGATGCCGTCGCCGGATCCGCGCCGGCCTTCTTGAGCGCAAGCGGCGTGATCACGCCGCAGATGCCGCTCAGCACACAGGCTATCGTCATCGCCACCGCGACGATGGCGCCAAGCGCCAGCGGCGACTCCGCCGTCTTTTGCATCGCCGCATAAAAATACATGCCCGCGCCCGCCGTGATGCCGACGAGCCCGCCGTTAATCAGTCCCAGCGTTGCCTCCTTCGCGATAAGCCCCTTGCCGTTGCCGGCCTTGAACTCGCCCAGCGTCATGCCGCGCAAGGTGACCGCCAGAGCCTGGCAACCCGTGTTGCCCGATTGACCCGCGAGCACGGGCAGGAACACCGCGAGCACCACGATCTGCTGTATTATTCCTTCGAATACACCCACCACGGCGGCCGCCACGAAGGCGGTCACCAGGTTGAGCTGGAGCCAAGGGTGGCGAAACTTCAGGCACGTCACCCACGGCGTGTCGGCGCGCTCCTCTTTATCGACACCGACCATGCTGCCGGCCTGCATGCTTATCTCGATCGCCTGCGCGGCGAAGAGGCGGTGGCCCCACACGATGCCGAGCAGTTTGCCGTCCGCCTCGCAAACCGGGTAACACGGATAATGGCGATTCACGGTGAGTTTCATCGCCTCCATCACCGGCAGGTCGGCGCGCAGCGAAAACGCGTTGGCGAGCATGATCTCGCCGAGGGTTTTTTCCGGAGCGGCGAGCAACAAGTCGCGCATCGTCACCACGCCTAGCAGGCGGCCCTCGGGGTCGGTCACGTAGGCGTAGGTCACGAAAGTCGTTTTCACGATCGTGCGAATTTCCTCCACCGCCTCGCGCACGGTGAGTGTGGGGGCGAAAATCGCCGCGGCGGGTTCGACGAGAGCGCCGAGTTTGGCATCGGTTGGAAGCGTGTCGGGGGTGGCGGCGAGAGCGGCGGATTGGGAGGCCATGATGCGACGAGGCTGGAGGTTGGGAAGCGCGAGCTAGTTTGCTGCGCGATCAACCGCGATTTGCAGGCCGATTGCAGGCCATGTTTGCCGGCCTCGGGTTTTTGAAGATTTCCTTACGTTCGGGGCGAATGTCTCCGCACGATGCGAATCATCGGCTAGCGAACGGACCGGCGAGCAAGTCCTGAGGCGATACGCCGCGTTCGCGCAAAGTCGCGAGCGAGAGGGCGTCGTGGCGTTTTGCGAGTCGCACGCCGTGTTCGTCGGTCATCAAGGGCGCGTGCCAGTAGGCCGGGATCGGCGCGCCCAGCGCCTCCAGCAAAAGCAGTTGGCGAAAGGTCGAGCGAATTAGGTCCGCGCCGCGCACCACTTCGGTGATGCTGAGGTCGGCGTCGTCCACCGCGCAGGCCAGTTGATAGCTCGGGAAACCGTCCTTTCGCCAAACGAGAAAGTCGCCGAAGTCGCGCGCCGCCACGGCGGCGTGTGGTCCGAAGTGCCCGTCGTTGAAACGCAGCTCGCGTCCATCCGGCACGCGGAAGCGCCAGTTGGTCGCCCAGCCCGCCGCGTCGAGCGGCGGCAGTGGCGTGTCGGTCGCCGGACGCCACGCCGCCGGATAGAGCGGTTCGTCCTGGGATGCGTCCCAAGGAGCGGCGACACTCCTGTCGCCGACTGGGCGTGGGCGGGCGGACGGCTCGATCCCGGCGACAAGAGTGTCGCCGCTCCTTGGCGGCCCTTCGTGCGGCGCCGACAAGGCCTCCTCCAAATCCCGGCGCGAGCGATGGCAGGGGAAAATCAAGCCCGCCGCGTGCAGGCGTGCGAGCGCCGCGCGGTAGAGCTCCCGACGCGCGGATTGCACGACGACGGGCTCCTCCCAGCGCAGGCCGAGCCAGGCGAGATCATCCAGCGCGGCGGAAGCGAACTCCGGTCGGCAGCGCGCGATGTCGAGATCGTCCATGCGCATGAGCAGGCGTCCGCCGGCGGAACGTGCGCGCTCCGTCGCGAGCAAGAAAGTGCGCGCGTGGCCGAGGTGCAGGCGTCCGGTGGGCGAGGGCGCGAGGCGGCCGATGT
The DNA here is from genome assembly GCA_964579225.1 of uncultured Akkermansia sp. GTDB lineage: Bacteria > Verrucomicrobiota > Verrucomicrobiia > Opitutales > Opitutaceae > IMCC26134_A. The sequence continues at coordinate 23,453 of CAZOGV010000020.1, forward strand.
AGGCAGGGGAGGGCACGGTTAAGGAATCAGGAGAAGTCGCGAGCTGTAGCTTTGCCCCTGGGTGGCGGCCAGAAAACGTTTCGCACCGTAGGCGGGTCCGCCCCGAATGGCCCTAACACCTGCAAAAAGTAAACTGCATCTGACCAAGGCCTGGGCCAACGGCACGGTGGCCCAAGAGATACAATCTCACTTGACCGCGATCACCCACAATCTGCTCGCACTGCTGCTAAACAGGCTCTCGGTGGATCATGATATAACCGAGAAAAAGCTTGAGGCTGTTCACGACAACGCCGCCGCCAAACGCACCGCGGACGAACTTCCCAATCATCCGCTTTTTCTGATCACCCGTCTGGCCCTCCAATTGAGCTGCCAGTTCATCCGCACCGTCCGAAATCTCCTGCTGCATCCAAGATACTGGAGGAACGCCCTCCCTTTCTTTAAACTACGACTCCACCACTATATCTAAGTCATCGAGCAGACACAGATGGCTTTGGCCCCCTCTTCGGCTTTGGGCGACCCCTTCGGCTTTGGGCCTCGATGACGGCGATTTTTTTGCCGTGTTGTTCGGTGAGGATGCGGTTGAGTAGGGTGGTCTTGCCCGCGCCGAGGAAGCCGGTGAGGACGGTGACGGGGATGCGGG
>CAZOGV010000021.1:0-23931 GCA_964579225.1 uncultured Akkermansia sp.
GGTGAAGCGGGAGACGATCTTGCGCTTGATGGAGATGCCTTCGTCGGCGCCGAGGTAGAGGGTGAATTTTTCGCCGGGCATGGTGGTGGCGAGGCGGGAGGCGGCGACGAAGGTCTCGGCGGACTCGGGCAGGTATAGCCATTTTTTGAGGACGGGGTGCGGGCGCAGCGACGGGAACTCGGCGAGGAGCGAGGGCTGGTGTTCGTGGAAGGTGCAGACGAGCACGCCCTGCCAGGGCTCGCCCTGAGTGGTGAGGAAGAGGGTGTGCAGGCCGTGGAGCATGATGGTGCGGCCGCCGAACCAAGATTTGAGCACGAAGGAGGGTTCGTCGAAGAGCGGTTCGGCGAGCCACTCGAGCGGATGGGGCGGCTTGACGGCGCGCGGGCGGAGGGAGGCGGTGCGAGGTGGTTTCATGGGACGGTAGGCGAGGAGAGTTGGCGTGGAGTGCTACTGCAGGGCGGCGTGTAATCGCTCCATATTCTGTAGCAGAACGTTCGTGAAGGCGCGTCCGGTATCGTTTGGGCCGGCGGTTAGTGAAACGTTGAGTCCGGCGATTTCGATTTCGGGGGCCAGCTTCTCGGTTACGCGGCGCAGTTCGGAGGCGAGCAACAATGGACTCATGTCGGGTATTGAGCCGGCATTAATCAGCTCGCCGTGGATGTGAAAAAACCTGGGCCAGTCGATCCAGCGCGGAAATCCGCGGGGGGCGCTCCAACTCACGAGGAACTGCCAATCCGGTGCGTTCAGCCGATAGGCCACGGTGCGACCGCGCCGTGAGCTTTTCACCAAGCCGGACGCCTCGATTTCCCGCAGGGTCAGTTCCACGGTTCGGGAAAAATAGTAGGTGGCGCGCGCGATCTCGGCGGAGTGGCCGAAATCGTGGGTCAATAACCAGTGCAGAATTTCGCAGCGGGCTTGCACGCCGAAGAGGCCACGCAATTTCCAGTTGAGGGCGGCGGCGGGCTTCGGATTCGTCGCGCGGCTCATTTCACGGCGTTGCACCGTGTCGCGCAGAAGTCCGTGCCTTGCGAAGATGGGGTCGGGTTCGCCGCGCCAAGAAATCTCTTGGCCATTCGGAAGACGAAAGAGGGTTTCGGGGGCGGATGCTTGCGGAGCGTCGGCGACGAGCGTGGTCCATTTGCGAAGCGCGGCGCGCTGTCCCAGCCAATCCGCGATGGCGGCGAGCACACGGGCATCGCCAAGGGCGAGGTGCTTTCGGATGTTTCGCAGTCGTTGCAGATTCACCCATTCGGCGTGGTCCCACAGCCAGTCGAGCATCTCGTCGAACAGGCGCGGATCGGCGCGGCCATGTGTGGTCGTGACGAGAATCAAGGCCTCCAGGTCCACGGCCCAGTTTGGTTCTTTCGCGCCGTGGCCGGCGACGCCGAGGAGGCTCCATTGTTGCCAGACGAGATCGAGCAGCAGCTCGCGCAGCCGGGGACTAAAGTTGGTCGGCGACGGAGTCATGGTGGATGGCTTTGAGGAGTTGCCGGGCGAGTTCGCGGAAGCCCGGCGAAACGTCGTGTGTCATCGCCCAGCGCGCGGCTGCCAGCAATTCGTCGGCGTCGGGATTGAGCGCGAGCAGATCGTTCAAATGACGGGATGGCCCCGGTCCGCGATCCACGGCGGCGTAGAGCTTGAAGTGAATTTGGTCGATACGGCCGATATACCAGGCCGTGAGATGGCCGTAATTTTTGGAGGCGAGGCGTCCGAGAAAACCCTCGGGCACTCCTATTTCAAAAAGATCGACCGGCCCGCTGTTGATCCAGTTGGCGGGCAGGCCCAGATCCGTGGCTACGCGTGCGGCGGCTTCTTGGAATTCAGGAGGAAGCTCGCGGGCGCTGACGAACTCCGTTCCCGGCGTGCGGCGCGCGAGCAAATCGACGTCTTGCGTGGTGCGGGAAGCGAAGCCCCGGGCGATCAACGACGTGCCGCCGCAAATGATCAATTCTTGCGGAGGCAGCCCGGCCAGACGTAGGCGATCGCCGAGCAATGTGAGGGCGTCTTCTAGCTTATCGAGCGGGAAACGAGGCTTCATAAATGGAAAATAATGCGTATTTTAACGATAATTGAAAGTCGGTTCTTATGGGCAAAGCATAGATTTTATAGCTATAGATAATTACTTAAATCGTTGATTAGTAAAGAAATTAATCATAAATAATTAATTTCATGCGTGAAAATATTGACTAGTGCATGAAAATTATAAGTGTTTAAGAATGATATTTAGAGCCAACGAGGCGACAGAGAATGGGCGGCGTCACGCCTTGGGTAAATTCATTGGGCGTAACCTCGCTGAGGGTGAGGCGGTAAAATGTCGCGAGGCGCTCGAAAGCATCATCCATCAGTATGGCCCCGTCATCGACTTCTATCCGTATTGGCATCCGCTGGTCGCGGATAACCAAGACTACGAAAGCCCGGTTACGCGTCCCGGGAAGCGGTGCGGCTACGAGGGACTAAATCAAACTGTTTTTCTGCGAAACGGCTTCGTCACCTGCCCCTATGGTGGTGGCGAAGAGTTGCTGCGTTCAGTGGAGCGGTTGGCTGAACGCGACGTAACGAAAGGGCTGGTCACGATCAGGGCGGAGCGAATCGAGGCTGAGCTTTATCACCCTTCCGCCACGCCGATCTTGGTGACGTGTGAATGGCATCGTCGGCTTAATGCTGACGGCACGATTCCCGCCGCATTGGCGGTGCCGCTCCTGCTGGAGCGGGAACTCCCCACTTGGCGATCTGCGCAGGTGGCGGAGACTTGGAAGACGATGGCCCCTTACATTCTCGGTCAACCCTGCGGCAGCCGCTCGTCGCTGTTCGTCAACGAAGAGACCGGGCAGATCTTGAAGACGACGTGGAACGCGCTGATTAAAACCGGCATGTTCGGCCCGGTTCGGGCGGAAGCTTGGTAAGCTGTGCGGCGTCAGGCCGCGAATCCAAAGGCGGTCGCGATGCCGCGGGAGAGACGCCAGCCGAGCAGGGCGTCGATGGCGATGTATTGGAAAACAACTACGATGAGCCAGAAGACGATTTGGAAGGGGACCTTGGCGTTTTTGTGGCGGAGCAGGCGCTGTGCGAGGAAGGCTCCCGGCCAGCCGCCGAGCAGGGCGCAGAGGTGGAGGATTTTTTCGGGGGTGCGCCATTCTTTGCGCACGGCGCGGCGTTTGTCCCACGCGTAGAAGGCGAAGGTGACTACGGATGCGAGGGCGAGCCACCCGGCGATCCAGGGGAGGAGGTGCGGCGGCGCGATTCGCCAGATGGCGAGCGCGGGCGCGGCGAGGAGAAGGAGTAGGGTCAGGAAAATCGTGCCGCCGAAGCGAGCGGGACGGGCGACGGCGGCGGGGCGTGGTTCGGGTGGCGGCATGATTTTTTCGATTCGCTTTCGGTATTGGCTTGGTGTGAGCCATCCGAGGCATTCGCCGGAGTCTCGTTTCTCACGAAACGAGCCACGTTTGCTGTGTGGCCCGATTCGTGAGAATCGGGAGTATGAGGCGGAACTTGATTGCGAATCGGGATCAGGACTTGAGGGCGCTGGCCCCAAATTGGAAGGCGAGGAATCCGAACATGAAAATCAGGATGAAAATGCCGAAGGGGCTGAAGAGGCCGAGCACGTGGGCGGCGACGTGGTTGAGCAGGGGGGCAGGCTGAACCTCGGAGCCGGCAGGATGCCGGCGCTCCCAGTGGCGGGAAGGGGACCTCAGGCGGCGGCGCGGTCGTCGTCGGATTCGGCAGGCGGCGGCGCGGGTGAGGTGATCGCGGGCTTGGGGGTGGCGGCGAGGGCGGAGGGGGATTGCATGAGGCCGAGCAGGCCGCGGCCAAGGCGGGGTTTGGCGCCGGCGGAAGGAGCGGGAATGGCGTCGGTGTCGAGTCCGCGCGGCGGAGTGGTGGCGGCGATGGCGGCTTGTTGTTCGGCGCGGCGGGCGGCCTCGGCGGCGGCGAGCGCGGCGGTGACGGTGGCGGAGATTTTTTCCAGGTCGTGGTCTCGGAGACCTGGCTGTTGTGCGGTGGGGGCGGCGCGGAGCGTGAAGGCTAGGGTGGCGAAAGCTCCGGCGGCGGCGGCGCAGGCGGAGATGCCGAGGAGGTCGGCCGCGCTAAGGGGCGCGATGGCGAGTTTCGCGATGAGGAGAGCGAGCGCGGCGAAAAAGGCGGCGGCGGCGATGCAGGGTTTCTGGGCGGGTGAGGGCATCTCTGTGCGAGGAGAGTGAGGCGCGTGTTTCGGAAGGCCAAGGGTGGAATGGGGACGGTGGCGGCGGCGGGTGTAGCAGGAAGGGATGTCAAGGTCCGGCCTCTGTTACCGGGAGCGCCGGCATCCTGCCGGCTTGTTCACTCCGAAAGCCGGCAGGATGCCGGCGCTCCCGGTGGGAACGAAACGGCTCCACCGTTCCGCTACAGAGCGGCGGGCCCGGCGGTCCCGCCCTACCTCGGGCTTTCCGGGGCTTCGCGGTGGAGGAAGTCGTGGAGCTCGGCGGCGAGCTTGGCGCCGAAGCCGTCCACTTGGGCGATCTGCTCTTCGCGGGCGCGGCGGAGTTTGTCGATGTCGCCAAAGCGCTCCATGAGCGCGGCGCGGCGCACGGGGCCGAGGCCGGGGAAATCGTCGAGCACGGACTCGCGGATTTTTTGCGAACGCAGGTCGGCGTTGTAGGTGTTGGCGAAGCGGTGGGCTTCGTCGCGCAGGCGTTGGAGGAGGTGGAGCGCGGGGGAGTTGAGCGGGAGATTCAGCGGGAGGCGCTCGTCGGGGAAGATGATGGTCTCGTGTTTTTTCGCGAGGCCGATGAGGGCAGGCGGCGTGAGGTCGAGGGCGTAGAAGGCTTTGAGGGCGGCGCCGATCTGGCCGCGGCCGCCGTCGATGACGACGAGGTCGGGCATGGGTTTGCCTTCTTCGGCGAGGCGGCGGTAGCGGCGGCCGACGACTTCCTCCATGGCGCGGTAGTCGTCGTTGCCGATGAAGCTCTTGATCTGGAAACGGCGGTAGTTGTTTTTGTCGGGTCGGCCGTCGGCGAAGTGAACCATGGAGGCGACGCAGTAGGTGCCGCTGATGTGGGAGATATCGAAGCACTCCATGGTGCGCGGGGCGGGGGAGAGGGAGAGGGCGCGGCCGAGTTCGGCGAGGGATTCGTCGTCGGTGGTGACGAAGGGCTGGTCGCGTTCGAACTTGCGGGTTTTGGCGAGGGTCTTTTCGAGGGCGAAGACGATGTCGCGGAGTTCGGCGGCTTGTTCGAAGTTTTGTTTTTCGGCGGCGGCGGCCATCTCGACGCGGAGGGTTTCGAGCCATTCGCGGGATTTGCCTTCGAGGAAGGCGCAGGCGTCGTCCACGCGGGCGCGGTAGGCTTCGGGGGCGACGATGTTGCCGGTGCCGTAGAGTTCTTCGCGCACGTCGTCGTAGAGTTGCCAGGAGCCGTCGGGGAGGGCCTGCGGGGTGGAGTCGGCGAGGAGGATGCCGAACTGGCGGCGCATTTGCGCGAGGGTTTTGCGGAGGAGGCCGGAGTGGGCGAAGGGGCCGAAGTAGCGGGAGCGATCTTCCTTGCGCAGGCGGGTGAGGCGGAAGCGGGGGAGGGTCTCGGCGAGATCGACGCGCACGAGGAGGAAGCGTTTGTCGTCGATGAAGTCGGTGTTGTAGCGGGGCTTCCACTGTTTGATGAGCTTGCCCTCGAGGAGGAGGGCCTCGGGCTCGGATTTGACCTCGATGGTGTCGAAGTCGTGGATGAGGCCGATGAGCGCGCGGATCTTGGGGTGGACCGTCATGGCGCGCGACGGGGTGAAGTAGGAGGAGACGCGTTTTTTGAGGGCCTTGGCCTTGCCCACGTAGAGGATGCGGCCGAGGCGATCCTTCATGAGATAGACGCCGGGCTTGTCGGGCAGGCGCCGGACTTTCTCTTTCAGGTTTAGGGGTTCGCTCGCTGGCATTTTGGAAAAGAGTAATCAAGGTGGGGGATTCGCAACGCATGGTTTCCAGCCACGACAATTCCCATGGGGCGCCGCCACCCCGTCCTGCTTTTTCTGTTCGCTACGAGCTGATCACGCTCGGCGACGAGCTGCTGCTCGGGCTCACGGCGAACAGTCATCTGACCTTCATCGGCTCGGCCTTGGGGAGGCGCGGGGTGCAGCTGACGCGCAATGTGACGGTGACGGACGAGGCGGCGGTGATCGCGGCGCAGTTCGCGGAGAGCTGGGCGCGGGCGGACGTGGTCATCACGACGGGCGGGCTGGGGCCGACCTGCGACGACCGCACGCGCGAGGTGGTGGCGGCGGCGCTGGGGCAGGAGCTTGTATTCGAAGAGTCGATACGGGCGGCGATCGAGGCGCGTTTCGCTCGCATGGGGCGGAAGATGACGGGCAACAATCTTAAGCAGGCGTATCGGTTTTCCTCGGGCGAGGTGTTGCCCAACCCGAACGGAACGGCGCCGGGTCTGTGGGTGGAGAAGGACGGCAAGGTGTTGGTGATGTTGCCGGGGCCGCCGAACGAGTTGCAGCCGATGTTCATCGAGCAGGTGCTGCCGCGGCTGGCGGGGCTGGGCTTGCTGTCGGCGAAGGAGGCCTACGTGCAGATCCGCACGGCGGGGATAGGCGAGAGCGCGTTGGAGACGCGTTTGCAGCCGGTGTTGGCCGAGGCGGGCGAGGGGCTGGGCGTGGCGTTTTGCGCGCATCAGGGGCAGGTGGATCTGCGGCTGAGCTCGCCGTCGGGAGTGATCGGCGAGACGGAGTTGGACACGTTGGCGCGGAAGTGCGCGGCGTTGTTGGGCGATGATTTTTTGTGTTTCGGGCACGACTCGATGGCGAAGGTTTGCGCGGATTTGTTGCGCGCGGGAGAGCACATGCTGGCGGTGGCGGAGACCGCGACGGGCGGGTTGCTGGCAAACTCGTTCACGGACATCGCGGGGGCTTCGAAGTTTTTCGCGGGGGGCTGCGTGTGTTATTCGAACGAGTCGAAGATGCAGCTGCTGGATGTGCCGGAGGATATTTTGATGCAGCACGGCGCGGTCTCGGCGGAGAACGCGGTGGCGATGGCGGCGGGCGTGGCGGAGCGGCTGGGCGCGGACTATGGGCTGGCGATCACGGGTTTCGCGGGGCCGTGCGGCGGCACGCGAGAGAATCCGGTGGGGACTATTTTCCTGGCGCTTTATACGCCGGGCGGAGTGTGGTCGCGGCGGCTGAGCCAATCGGGTCCGCGCGTGACGGTGAAGTTGCGGGCGGTGAACGGCGCTCTGGATTGGCTGCGGCGCGAGCTGGTGCGGGCGAAGCGTGGCGCGCGGGCTTCGTTCGCGTCGGGTGGCTGACGCGGAAGCGATTCGCTGCGCGGTATCGGGCGGGCGTGGTCCGGCAGTAAGGCTCTGCTTGATTGTAGGAGCGCCACTTGCCTAGCTGGTGTTAGTCATGAGCAAAATCGCAGAAGCTTTGGCCAAAGCGAAAGAACGGACCGGTCACACGACGGCTCCGTTCATGAGCGGCGCGCCGGCCGCGTCGCCGGAGGCGGTGGCCAAGAAGGAGGCGGCGTTGCGGCGTGCGCGGTGGATTCAGCGGTTTTGGCTGGTGTTGAGCTCGGTGGCGCTGGTGCTTACGGCGATTATTATTTGGACGCGACTGGACGAGATGAAAGTGGTCGGGGCGGCGAAGTCGGCGGATGCGGAAGCGGCTTCGTCCGGCACCGCATCTGCGCCGGCAACTCCGAGCCGTCCACCCTCTCGCGTCGAGGTGGTCGAAGCTCCCGTGGCAGTGGTCTTGCCAGTCGAAAACGATGGGGCGGCAGGAAAAGGCGCGAACGGAATCGCGGCGCCTCGGGCGGAATTGCAGGCGGCGGTGAATGCGTTGGTTTTCACGGCGGTGATGCCCGGCGAGCGTCCGCGAGTGATGTATAAGGGGCACATTGTCGGGGTGGGCCAGCGGCTGGAAGGCGAGCTGGTGTTCGCCGGCATTCACGACGGCCGACTGGTGTTTAACGACGCCAACGGGGCGATTTATCTGCTGCGTTATTGAAGCGCGTCGGGGCAGTGATCGGTGGCGCGGCTACGATACCCGTGTGATCAGCCGCCGGCGGCCACGACCATGCGTTCGGTTTCGGCGACGACGGATTCGACTTCGTTGGGATCGATCTCGAGGCGCATGAGCTGACGCAGAGCCTCCCAAGCTGGATAAACAAAACTGCGGCCGCCGCTTTCGTAGGTGGCGAGGGCGCCCTCGGCCACGTAAACGGCGCGGGCATCCATCACGGCGAGTTCAAAGTGGGCGCGCATTTCGGGGATCTGGCGGCGGACTTGCTCGCCCTCCATGCGAGCCCAGTGGGCGATCTGGGCGGCGAACTGGTGTTCGGGCATGCGCTTGAGGGTGTCGCTGCCGAGCGAGGCGGCGCGGCGCTGGGCGTCGGCCACGCGGTTGAAAAACACGAATTCGTAATCGAGCAAGGCTCCCCATTGGCGTGCGGGAACCAGGCGCTCGAAGGCTCCGGCATGCGAGGCGAGCACCACACCGCTGGGCACGGTGCCGAGCGCGGCCTGAACCTGACCGAGGGCGGAGCGCAGCGCGGTGACGCGTTGATCGAAACGCACGATGGCGCGTTGCCAGTCGTCGCCGTAGCGATGGGAGGCGAGGCCTTGCACGTAGGGGGGCTGGGAGTCGCGCAGGAAAGTCTCGAGATCGTCCTCCACCCAAGTGCGGATGCGGGGTTGGGCGGCGGCGACGTTTTGCAGGCCCTGGCTCAAGGCGGCGAGCGATTCGACCGCGCCACTTTCGCGGGTTTGGAATTCCGTGCGCGTGGATTTGCCCTGGAGGAAGAGAAAAGGAGGTCGGGTTTTTTTGAGCTCATCGGCTTCGCGTTCGACTTCGTTGAGCGCGGCTTCGATGTGTGCTCGGCTAAGATCGAGACAGACTTCGCGTTTCAACAAGTCACGCAATCGAACCGGTAACTGGGCCGTGGTGGGCGCAGAGAACGGAGAGGCGGTATTTTGAGATTGGCGGGAGGTTTCCATGCAGGCGCTTTATCGCAACAAAAGAGCGTAAAAGTAGCAGGACACTAGGGCATGCGCACTTGATCGGCTCAGCTCAAACCTGAAACGCGACCTGACTGCCACCAACAGTAAAATTAATGTTTAAGCGTGAATACGCAGCGGTGGGCAATGTGTTGTTTGTGCATGGGGATACGCGGGGAAAAGCGGAAGCGGAGCCCGCCATTTGACGGGCTGATTTTTTTTCACTTGCTAGGGAGGAAGGGTTTTTGCCTTTCTCCCAATTCGGTCTAACACGTCCCTATCGTCTAGCCCGGTCAGGACACGTCCCTTTCACGGATGTAACCGGGGTTCGAATCCCCGTGGGGACGCCAATTTAGGAAAACCCGCCATCTTTACGGATGGCGGGTTTTTTATGGCCGGGTGTTGCGCAGGGCACGTAGGGCGTCGGCGATTTTTTGCGCGTCGGGGCTGGCGGCGGCCTCGGCTTCGAGGCGCTCGAAATCCGGATGCGTGAATATGGGGGCCTGCACGGAGGCGATCTGCGGGTTTTCTTGGTCGGCCGCGTCTTTGAGTGCGCCGGCCAGGGCGGCGGTGAGGCGGTTGAGGCGTTCGAGGCTGGCGCGCAGGAGCGTTTCGTCGCGCGCGGGCCAATAGCCGCCTTCGTCCTCGATGCGCATGTCCACGCCGAGGGATTGCCCGGCGGCGGCGAGATCCACCAACGCGAGATGACAACGGCGGAAGTGCTCCCAGCCGTGAAGGCCCGCGTATTGGGTTTTGCATGACGACAGGAGTCGCCAGCCGTCCGCGTGTCCGGTGGCCGGGTAACGGCAGAGTCCGAGGGCGAGCGGCTCGCAGTCGTCGCCGGGCTCGACGAGAAAGATAACGCCTTCCAGGGGAGTCACGGCCACGCCGGTGCAGGTGTCCGGTTCGGTGGGATGCGGAAGGCTCAGCCACGCGGTGGCGAACTGTTCGAGGTCGGCCGCCTCGTCGCTGATTCCGTGGACGTGATCCAACCGTCCGTCGGCGGCGAAGGATTCGGCGGCGGCGTGCCAGCGAGCGACGAGTGCGTGCGCGTCCGCGATGCTGAGCGAAGCCGGGGCGTGGGCGTGGATGTGGAGGGAGAGGCCCATAGGATTTGAAACGCAGGCGAGTGCTTATGCGTTCGTGCGTCCGCGGTCAAAGGTAGCCGCCTGACACCGGCCTTGAACAGAAGCTCCGCGCGTCTCAGGCATACGCCATGATTTCCGTTCGGTTAAACCACGCCTCGTCAGTATCATGAAGCCTGTCGGAAGCCCGTTTGAAACGGCGCTTTTTATCGACATCGAGTCGGTGCCGGGCGGGGAGATTTTTGGATTGGGCGCCACCTATGGCGCTTCGTTTCGGCGGGAGGCGATGGGCGCGCGTCCGGTCGCCCAACTGGTCCACGAATTGCGCCAACTGGCCTCGGCCGCAGGTTTTGTCGCGGGCCACAATATCCTCTCGCACGACTTGCCGACCCTCGAGGCGGCCTTCGATGTCGCCGAGTTTCGACGGCTGCCGGCCATCGATACGCTCTACCTCTCGCCGCTGGCTTTCCCCCGCAATCCCTACCACCGGCTGACCAAAAACGACCGCTTGGTGCGCTCGTCCAAAAACCACCCGGTCCGCGATTGCGATTCCAGCAAGGTCATTTTGGAGGAAGCCATCGCCGCTTTTCGAGTCACGTTGGAAAATCCGCCCGGGCGCGAACGGCTGGCGCTGACGCGTTGGCTGCTCGCCGGCGCCGAGCTTCCGTGGAACGGCTCCGGTGGCTTCGATCTCCTGTTTTCCGAGCTAGGCGTGCCGGAACTGACTGGTGAGGCGGCCGCTCAAGCTTGGGAAAATCAAACCGACGGTTTCGCGTGTCCGGTCGCGGCAAAGGAGCAATGGGCGCGGGCGCTAGCCACCCCCGAGCACCGGGCCGCGCTCGCCTACGTGCTCGCCTGGCTTCCCGTGGCCGGCGCGGACTCGGTGCTGCCGGGCTGGGTGCGTCATCGTTTTCCACAGACCGCTTCGGCCATCCGGCATCTGCGCAACACGCCTTGCGCCGATCCCGCGTGCCCGTGGTGCTCTCGCACGCAAAGTCCAACCAGGCAGCTTCAACGTTTCTTCGGATACGACGCCTTCCGTGCCGAGCCCGCGCTCGCCGAGCGTCCCGGGGTGAGTTTGCAGGAGGAGATCGTGCGGCTCGGCATGGCGGGCAAATCGTTGCTCGGCATCCTGCCCACCGGCGGCGGAAAATCCCTCTGTTTCCAGGTTCCCGCCCTGCACAATTTCTTCACGACGGGAGCGATCACCATCGTGGTGACTCCCCTGCAGGCCTTGATGAAAGACCAGGTCGATGGCCTCGTCGCGAAGGCGTCCATCTCGTGCGTCGCCGCCCTCAACGGCATGCAAACGCCTCCTGAAAAAGCGGAGGTGCGCGAGGCGGTTCGACTGGGCGGCATCGGCATCCTCTACGTGTCGCCGGAGCAGTTGAGGAACGCGTCGTTCAAGCGCACCATCCAGCAGAGGGAGATCGGGTGTTGGGTGTTCGACGAAGCCCACTGTCTTTCCCAGTGGGGCCACGACTTCAGGCCGGATTACGTTTATATCGCCCGCTATATTCGTGAACTGGCGGCGGAGCAACAGGTGCCGGTGCCGCCGGTCATGTGCGTGACGGCGACGGCGAAAGACGACGTCAAAAACGAAATTCTTAAACACTTCCGCGATCAGCTGGGGCACGACCTCGTGCTGCTCGACGGCGGCACGTCGCGCGAAAATCTCAGCTATCGCATCGAGAAGGTGACTGAGCACGAGAAGGTCTCGCGGCTCCACGCGTTGCTTTCGGAAAAAATCGGCGCCGGCATCGGCGCCGCCGTCGTCTTCGCGGCCACGCGCAAGCGGGTGCAGGAGTTCGCCACGCTGCTGGCGGCTCCGCCCTACGGCTGGTCGTGCGCCGCTTTTCACGCGGGCCTTTCGGCGGAAGAGAAGAAGGGCATCCTCGACGACTACCTCGGCGGACGTCTGCAGGTGGTGGTGGCCACCAACGCTTTCGGCATGGGCATCGACAAGCCAAACATCCGGCTGGTCGTGCATATGGATACCCCGGGGTCGCTCGAAAATTATCTTCAGGAGGCCGGGCGCGCCGGACGGGATCAAGATCCCGCCGAATGCGTGTTGCTCTACAACCCCGAGGATCTGGAAACCCAGTTCGGCCTGCTGGCTTTGGCCAAGATCGAGAAACGCGACATCGACCAGATCTGGCGCGCGATTCTCCGCGCCGACCGCGGCGACGGGCAGCCGGTCACGCTGACGGTTTCGGAGATACTGGGCGACGCCTACGAGCCGACCAGTTTTGTGGAAGAGGGCGAGGAGCAGCGCGGCACCAAGGTCCGCACCGCCCTCGCGGTGCTGGAGAAGCAGGGTTTTCTGGAGCGGGACGAAAACCAGATAAAAGTGTTCCAGGCCCGTCCCCTGGTGGCTGACGAAGAAGCGGCCCAGGCTCGCATCGATCGATTGGACCTGCCCGAAAACAAACGCGCCCTGTGGATGGACGTGATGCGCTTGTTGCTGGCCGAGGATCATGAAGGCCCGGTGGGTCTGGAGGATTTCGCGGAGCTGCCTCGCATGCGCGACATCTACCGGCAAATGCGGGCGGCGACCTATGTCCGCGTGAGTCCGTATGCGCCGGTCTTTCACGTGCTCAACGAAATGGCCGGGCCGGAGGCCGGCTTGATCAGCAAGGATGTGTTGTTCAGCGCGCGTTTGCAGGTCGGGCAACGCGCGAACGCGGGGCGGAGGCTCCAGGCGGTGTCGGCCCAGGAGCACGCGTTGATCCAACTGTTGCGCGATGCGGACCCGGCACCCGATGGCTGGGTGCCGCTCGCCCTTCGCCGCGTGAATCAGCACCTGGTGGCAAGCAACCCCAAGAGCCTGCCGGACGACATCGTGCGCATGCTCAAAACCCTATCCACCGACGGACGGAAGATGGGACGCCCCGTCGCGCTTCTTGAGCTGGGATACACCCACCGCGATCAGGCGAGCGTCCGGCTGTCGGCGACGTGGATCGAGATAATCGAGCTGTGTTCCATTCGTCATGCCGCCGCGTTAGCGCTGATCGAGCTCCTGCTCAAAAAGGCGAAGGCAAAAGCCAAGGCGACGCCTGCGCCAGACACAGAGCGAAGCGCCCTGGTCGAGTTTTCCGAAAAGGAAATCATCGAGGCCTTTCGCGGCGACATGGCCTTGGATGTTTCCTCCATTCGGGACCTGCCCGACTTCATCCAATACCTTTTGGTTTATCTGCACGACAACGACATCATCGAGCTGAAGAACGGCAAGGCGCTGATCTCGCAGTCGATGAACCTGCGCGTGCTGGAGAATCAGAAAAAACAGCGCCGTCGTTTCACCAACGGAGATTACGCCGCGTTGCTGGTGCATTATTCCGAGAAGGTTTTTCAGATCCACGTCATGGGCGAGTATGCGCGCATGGGCGTGGAGCGACTCGGGGCGCACCTCCGCTTGATCTCGGCTTACTTCGAGATGGGCAAGGCGGCCTTCGCGGCCCGGTTCCTTCGCGAGAAACCGGAAGTTTACGAACGCGCCACCGGCCTCGATTCGTTCCACAAGATCGTGGACGAGCTTCGCAATCCCGTGCAGCACGCCATCGTCGCCGAGTCGAAAGGGGCCAACATGTTGGTCCTGGCCGGGCCTGGTTCGGGCAAGACGCGCGTGATCGCCCATCGCTGCGCCTACTTGTTGCGGGTGGAGCGCGTGCGCGGCGAACGCATCCTCGTGGCCTGCTTCAACCGTCACGCCGCGCTGCAACTGCGGCGGCAGATTTTCAAGCTCGTGGGAAAAAACGCCTGCGGGGTCATGATTCAAACGTATCACGGTCTCGCGCTGCGCCTGCTCGGGCGCAGCCTGGGCGGCGCGGCCTCGGGGGAGGAATTGCCCGACTTCGCCCGCCTGCTCGAAGACGCGACGAGCTTGCTCTCCGACGGGCAGGAGCCCGACGGGGTCCGCGGCGAGGAAACCCGCGACCGCATCCTCGCGGGTTTTTCGCACATCCTCGTGGATGAATACCAGGACGTGGATGAACGAGAATACGCCTTCATCTCCGCCATCGCCGGTCGGAAAGAGGCCGACGAAGACCGCAAGCTCGCCATCATCGCGGTGGGCGACGACGACCAATCCATCTACGGTTTCAAAGGCGCCAATGTCGGGTTTATCCGGCGCTTCCAGCAAGACTATCAGGCCCGCGAGCACTACCTGACCGAGAACTATCGATCGACCAAGGCGATCATCGCGGCCTCCAATCGGCTGATCGCAAAGAACACGGACCGCATGAAAATAGCCCACGCGATCCGCGTGAACCATTTGAGGGAAGCCGAGCCGGCGGGCGGGCGCTGGCAGGCCATCGATCCGGTCGCGCGCGGAAACGTTCAGCGGGTGATGGTCCGGCATGCGGCCCACCAGGCGCGCTTCATCGTGGAGGAGATCCGGCGTATTTTAAGTTTGGATACGCATCGGTCGTTTTCGGATTTCGCGGTTCTCGCGCGCACCCGCGACGACCTGGTCGCGGTGCGCGCGGCCCTGGACGATGCGGGCGTGCCCGTCGATTGGCGGGCCGACGACGAGATGCCCGTCTCGCCCTTCCGGCTGCGCGAGGTTCACGCCTGGCTCGCGCATCTCGAAAACGCGAAAGGCGAATCCTGGAGCGCCGCCGCCGCGAAAACCCGGCTCTTCGCGTTGCGCGACGAGGCGGGGCCGAATCGCTGGTGGCGTCTTCTTGAGGAGCTGTGGTCGGAGTGGGCGGGAGAGGTCGCGGACGTGGAGGTGCCGGTGCCCTTGATCCGGGATTTTTTTGTGGAATCCCTCGCGGAGCGGCAGCGCAACCACCGCACCGGCGACGGCGTCGCGCTGGTCACCGCGCACAAGGCGAAAGGGCTCGAGTTTCCCCACGTGTTCATCGCGGACGGCGGTTGGCGGGCGAGCGCCGACACGATTCAAACGGAGGAAGAGCGACGCGTGTTTTATGTGGCGATGACGCGTGCGCGGGAAACGTTGACCGTGTTGGTGCAACAAGACCGCCGCACGCCCTTCGCGAACGAACTGTCCGGAGTGCATGTGATTGACCGGACTCCGCGCGTCATCGACGCGAGCCACGACGCGATCACGCGCCGCTACGCGATTGTTCATCCGAAGGAGCTTTTCCTAAGCTACGCGGCCTCTCATGCCGAGACGAGCGCGACGCATGCCGCGCTTCGCGCGACGTCCACGGGAAGTTTGGTCCGCCTCGTGGCGCGGGGAAAATGGATCCATATCGAGACGCTTTCGGGAGTCCCCATCGCCGCGCTGTCGGAGGCCGGACGCAAGGAATGGTCGGCCAGGCTGGGTTCGATAAAATCCGCCGTGGTGACGGCGATGGTCCGGCGCACCGTCGATCAGGATGGCGACGCTTACAAGGCCAAGGCCTGCGTGCCCGCATGGGAGTTTCCCGTGGTGGAGGTCTGCTGGACGGCCGACGGCGGCGCGGCGTGACGCGACGGCACTGTTCGCCGAGCAAGGCGGCCGATCATCAAAGCGCCGGGGAGCGCGATTGTTTTGTTTTCTTCCCCCGCCGCCATGATTTGTCCTGTCGGCATGGCACGAAACGACGCGATGCGAGATCCCTATTACGCGCTCATCCTTCTCGAGATCGAGAAGGTGCTGCACGAGACCGACCTTCGGGCCAAGGAGCAGGGGCTGCCGTTCACCGATTCGGCGGTGCGTTCCCTGTTGGTGCGCGCGGCCAACGAGGCGCGCGGCAAGCCGGTCAAGACCGCCCCGACTTCGCCCAAGGACCGGCTGCTCGCCGATGCCGTCGTGCGGCTGGGCGAGGCGCGCGCCAAATTGGGCGTGGCGCCGATGGAAGATGAGAACGGGAATGAACTCGATCCGTCGGCCGGGGATGTCGCGGATGCGATGGAGCCTCTGCCCACGGCCGATTGGCTGTTGGCGCTGGATGCCGCCAAGCAGTCTTGCGAGGTGCGCTCCACCAACGAACCCGGCTCGCGCGGCTACCTCGATTTTCTCACCGGTTTCCTGGCCAACGCGCGGGAGCAGATGAAGCGGCCCCGGGCATGAGTGGTCTTCGCGACTGTTCGCGACGCGCTTGCATGCAGGGGCGCGTCCGAGGCGCGTTTCGGACGCTCTCAGTCGGCGCAAGATGAGTTTACAGTGAAGGAGGGCGAGCGGCGGCGAGGCGTTTTCCGGCGGCGGTAAGCCGGTATTTTTGCAGGCGGCTCTTTGGTTTGTCGGGGATGGTCATTTCGAGGACGCCGGCGGCGAGGGCGGGAAGGAGGTAGGCTTCGCGCATGTGGTCGTCGTCACGTAGTCCCAACGTGGACTGCAACTCTCGACGTGTGTGTTCTTCGGAGACGATCAAGAGCAGTCGTGCGACTTCCGGGGTGACTTCCGGGGGGCGTTCCGCCAACGGCGGTCAGATATTCCGGCGCGAAGGGGAATTCCAGCCACAGGTCGTTGGCGAGCGAGCGGAGGTGGGGATCGGGTTCTCTGGCGACGCGGCAGGCTTCGAAAATCCGGCGGATGCCGCGGCCCCAGGTCTCGATGTCGCCGCGCCGAAAGAAGGCTCCGGCGATGACCGGATTGTGCGGGGCCGAGGGATGTTCGCCAAGCAGCGTTTCCACGTGCATGAATCAGGGCTGAAGCGTGCGCGATTCATGGCTGCCAGTAAGACGTTGACCAAGATGGGCCGAAGCCCATCGCGGCGGGATCTATTTCGGGGAATCTGCCAAGCAAATCGCGCAGGTCTTTTTTCCAATCATCGGCCGGTGCGATGATGCGCAGCATTTCCACCAGAACGGTGGCATGGCCCTCAAAGCGATTAGCCGCATACAAGGTTGTCGCGAGGTGAGACGGAACCAGCGGCGTAATCGAGAAAACCCGGTTCCAAAGTCTGCCGTGGTGTGCGCAAACATTACGAAGGTGGGCCAAGGAATGCAGCCAGCTCACCATTACCTTTGCCGTGACGCCAAAGGGCTGGGCGATTCGAAGCTTAAGCGCAGGGTCGCCCAGGCCGGTGTAAAGTAGAGAGAGCGAACCAAGGGTGAGGACTTCTGCGATCATCCAGAAGGGCGGGAGATACGGGCTGCCGTATTTCTTGTAGTAGTGCTCGATAAACTTCTCCGCATGGCCTTGGGGTAGGATGCGGTGATGGGTAACGGGGTCGTGTTTGATTCCCACCTCTCCCTCGACTTTCGAGATGAACTTGCCGTGTTTGAATTTCGGATGGAAGCGTGCGGCGTCCATAAACCAATGGGGCCCTTGTGGAATTACCGAGGTAGAGGCTCCGCCGGGAGCGGTTGGCGTCGTCGGCACCAGCGCCATCGTTGTAACGCTGATGAGCCGGGCGCGAAGTCCTACTTCGATGCGTTCAACGGCATCGCTCACCAGCAGGCGCAGCTCGCGATCAAACTCATAAACGCGGGCGATCTGTTCCCATGTCGTGCCGGGTTTGAAGACCTTGCGATCGGGAGGGACAGGAAGGGGTAGGCGTATCCGCCGAGTCGGTAGTAGCCCAAATTTTCCAAAGCGTAACGGAGGTCGGCAGGAGATGCTACCGCGAGCCCGCGGCCTGTGATCTTGGCGTAAAGCTCCGGCAGGGTTCGGGCCGGTTTCGTGAAGGAAGTCGTCATGTGGTGTTGTCCCCGACCCGCAGCATCCAGACATAAAAATACCCCCCAAGTTGCGCATCGTGGAGAGGCGTGGAGGGTCTGTTACGAGCAGCACGGCGGAAAAGATTTCCGATTTCAAGATCGAACGTGGCGCAGACGGGGAGGGGATTCGAACTGCCGACCTTGTCGCGTGCCACGAGGGCGAAGCCGAATCGTTGGAGTAACTGAGTCGCTGACGAAACGGCATCAGGCCGCCAATCGGATTCGAACCAGCAGATCGTTCAAGCGGTGCCGTGTTTCTTCGCTCGGCAGTTCGATCAAGGTGCTCGCTTCGTGGGCGGCTTGGAGTTCCAGACGGAGCCGTTGGTATTCTGTTTCGTGAAAAAGGACGTCGGCATCTTCCAGCGTCGATTGTTCGGGGCCGCCAAGTTTGCGAGCGATGAGTTCGGGGAGATAGGGCAGGCGGAAGGTTTCGTTCAGGGTGACGAGGTTGGCTTCGATTTTCCCCGTCCGCATCAGCCAGATGCCGGTGAGCAGCACGCGATAGACGTAGAGCAGCGGTTTCACGCGCCGGGGCGACTCCTTGAGGAAGAGCTTCCACTGGGTATCCGCGAAGCCGAAGTAGTGATGCGAGTGATGCCGGGTGATGCAGCCGTGCGCGATCGACTTGAGTTCGGCGTGCTCCGGGGTCGTCTGGACAATCAGCGGGGAGAAAAGCTGCTCCAGCACGTAGCCGTTTTTCTTCAGGAGCAGGTGCATGAATTTCTTCACGTCGTGGCTGACGATGTCCATGTCGAGGCCGTCGATGATGCGGGCGTCCTCGACGGTTTCTTCGCTCACATCGAGTCCGGCGATATTGGACAACGGCAACACATGGGCGCCGCGCAGATCGAAGTCCGAATCGGGCGAAGGGAATCCATACAGGTGCGCACCGCTGATCGTCGCGAAAAGCAGGGGATGCGGTTGGGCGGCGACGATCTGATGCAGACGGGGATCGATGATCATGGGCGGAGAGCGACGGGGTGAACCTGCGAGCGGCGAGCGGTGATGAGAAAGGCGTTCACCTTTTCGTAGTCCGGCCGATCAGGCAGGCGGGTTTGGCGAAGCGCGGCTTCGAAATCGCGGTGGAGTTCGCCACGCCACGCGTCGATTTCAGTCCATGGAATCTCGCCGCGTTTCACGGCGAGAAGTTGATCGCGGTGGGCTTCAACGCGCACCGGCACCCGGTGTTCGCGCAGGGTGGCGGCCCCCGTCAGCAGTAGTCGCAGCAGATGCATGGCGTGTTTCCAGCGGATCTCGCCTTGGTTCCGCAGATCCTGCTCCAGCTTCTTGAACTGGCTGAGCGCATAGCCGTTGAAGGTCTGGAAAATCATCTGGGAGAGAAAGCACTCGCGGAGGGAAAGCAGGCGCTCGCCGATCTCGGTGGTTTTATCGACCAAGGGAGAATACAGGCATTCGAGGACGTTGGGATTGGCCTTCAATGCCATCACCAGAAATTTCTGAAGCTCCCAGTAACAGGTTTGGGCTTCGTTGTCCTCGAACTGATCCGGTGCTCCGAACAGCGACCAGTGCATCTCCGGCGGAGCTTGATATATTCCTCGCAGGTCGGTGTCCGAGGTTTCCGTATCCAAACCGTAAGCACGCGAACCAACGGTGCAGCGGTAGATCGCGCAGTCTTCCAACTGAAAGCGGCCGAGCGCATCGGAAGCGGGCAGGCGGTCTTTGAAATGTTTGAGCACCTCGAATTGGGCGCGTTCGAGCGAGGTTTCAAAACCGTCGGAGAAACGAATGAGGTAGTGAACTTCGGTGCCGGCTGGCGTGCGTGCGACGATACCGACCGCGCCTCGCGGATGAACGGCGGCTCCGTTGCTACCGCGAACTTCTTGGTGAACGACCACCTGAGTGCCGGCGGATACTTTGGGAGTGGTGGCGGTCGTCATGGGTGTGGCCGATGTTTTATCGGTCAAGGCGCCGACGACGATGCGGTTTCCGTTTCTGCCATCAATGCTTTGGCGTCGGTGCCGGTGCTCCCCAAGACACAAAAAGCCCGCCGACCTTGCGACTGGCGGGCGGAGGGAGCCACTGCGGCTGCGTCAGTCCACGTTGGTTCGGATGTGTCGGAGTCGTTCTTGAACTTCCCGCATTTTGGCCGGGGGCACGTTCGCTTGCGCGGCGAATTCGGGCCACTGGCTCACGGTGGAGCCGACTTCCGCGAAGAGCGTTTCGAAGTCTGCTTGGCTCACGCCGGCGTCGATGCACAGAGCCCGCATCGTGGCGCGTGGCGGCCAGACTTCGCCGCTGATTAGCACGCCGCGCTCAAGGCCGCCCATCGTGAAGGTGAGGTCGTAGGCCGGAGTCAGCGACCAGGCGCGCGTTGTTTCGTCGTAGAGGAAGGCGTGGTTTTTGCCGTGGTCGTCGTGATTGGCGGCGAGCACGTTGAACACCATGCGGCGGGCGAGTTCGCGCAGCTCCGAGGGCGGCAGTCCCAGGCGGATCGCCGCGCGGAACATATCCCGGTAGTCGAGATCGCCGGCTCCTTTGTGCAAAAGCCCGCTGGCCGAGTGAAAGTGCAGGCGACGCTCCGGGTGTGCGGCATCGGGCAGGTCGAAGCGTTCGACGAACAGGTGCCGGCGACCGGCCCCCGCGCTTTCGGCGACGAGTCGTGTATTCACTGCGCGAATACCGGCTGCGCGGGCCATGAGGGCGTAGGCGTGTTCGCAGGGCGCGTGGTCGCCGGTCGCCGAGAGGTCGAACTTCAGCAGGCCGGGTTGGCCGATGCCGTCGGGCGGGCCCACCCGCAGGGTGCTGTCGGGGTAGGCGAGCACCATGGCTTTGGGAAAGGCGCCTCCGGCGGTGCCACCCTGCGCCAATTGCCCCAGGACTTCGGTGGGCTCGCCGCGTTCGATCTCGGAGGCTCCTCGGGCGAGGGCCGCCGTGCTGATGACTTCAAGCGCGTCGGGGCGCTCGTTTAGCGGAGGCAGAAATCGCAGCGCGCCGAGTCCGCGCGTCCCGCGCCACGCGAGCAGCGACAGGATCGATGGTTCGCCCCATTTGTTTTTCGCGAACTCTTTTCGCGCGACCTTGCGCCCCCAGGAATCGGGCAGGCAATCGGCGATCAGGCCGGGCAAACCGTCGATGCCTTTGGCGCCGTTGAAGGCGGTGGCGGTGAAGGGCAACGATAGGGGCGAGAGGTTGTGACCGCGTTTGAGCCACGTCTCGTCATAGACGAAGTAGATCGTGCCGCGGTGGACCAGATGGCCGACCAGCGAGCCATCCCACCAATGAATCTGGAGGCGTTTTTCCCTCATGGTTTCTTTCGCGGGCGGGAGGCGTGTTTGCGTTGTGGAGCGAGCAGGTCGTCGAGGCGCATTTCCGGCAGGGACTCCGGGATGAGTTCGCCGAGGGCATCGGCGTAGCCGAGCACGCCGAGGGCGCGGGCGACGTGGCGGAACTCGATGGTGCCGTTGCCGGCCTCGATCTTGCGATAAGTCGGGATGGCCACGCCGACAATCGAGGCGACGTGCTCTTGGGAGAGATTGCGGCGCAAGCGTTCGGCACGCAGGCGGGCACCGAGTTTGGCCATGGCCTCGGTTTCTCCTAGAACAGAAATCATAAGGGCCTTAAAAGCGGATATTAGATGATTATAGCAAATATAATTACTGTTTAGATGTGGGGCGGAGCTGATGATCGGATGCCGGCTGAATGCTCCTACGGCGCACAAGCGCCGGCGCTCCCAGGGGGGCACAAAAAAGCCCGCCGACCTTGCGGGTGGCGGGGGGGAGGGGTGGGGGAGGAGGCAGGGTCGGTCCGGAGTCGGCCCGGGGCTTGTCAGGCTTGCGGGGGCGTGACTTCGGCGCGGAGGCCGGGTTTCAGGGCGGCGTCTTGGTTGTCGAGCAGGATCCTTACACGCAGCAGGCCGCTGGCGGCGTCCACGCGGGGGTCGATGAAATCCACCGTGCCCGGGAAAACACGGTTCGCGTCCGCCACCGGGCAACGCACTTCGAGCGTCTGGCCGACGCGCAACGCGCTAGCGTTCTCGGCGCGCACGTAGAACTGCACGTAGAGGCGGGAAATATCCACGAGGCGGAAGAGCGGCTGCGAGGCGGTGACCGTCTCGCCGACCTCGCGGTTGCGCTCCACGATGAGGCCGTCGATGGGGGCGGTGACGGTGCGCAGGCGGTGGAGTTCGACGGCCTGCTCGTATTGCAGGCGGGCGAGATCGAGCTCGATCTTGTTCTTCAGGGCTTCGTCTTCGGAGATGATCTTGTCGGCGAAGAGGTTGGCGGCGCTCTTGTAGTCGTATTCCTTTTTCTCGAGGGCGGCTTTGGCGCGGAGCATGTCGAGTTCCTCGATGCGGTCGTAGAGGCGGGCGAGGGTCTCGCCGGCTTTCACGGTGTCGCCTTCCTTGAACGGCAGCGCGGTGAGGGTGCTCTGCACGGGCGAGGAGACGACGACTTCCTTGAAGGGCAGCACGAGTCCGTCGAAGCGGATGGCGGTGGATGCGGACGCGGAGGCGACGAGCCCGAGCAGGGCGATCAAGGCGGCGCCGAGGGCGCGGGATAGTGGGCTCATGGGAGGAGGGGAGGGGGGCGGGGGAGGCGCGATTTTACTCGGAGGTCTGGAGGTCCACGCGGAGGTGTTCGGCGATGGTGCCGAGCACGAATTGGAGTTGGGCGACGGATTTGTTCAGGTCAACGAGGGTGGCGAGTTCGCGGGAGCGGATCTGGCTGAGGTCGCGCTGGGCTTGGGCGACTTCGTAGCTGGTGGCCCGGCCGGTGCCGAGGATGCGTTGCTGGGCGTCGAGCGCGGCGGCGGCGAGTTTGACGGAGTCCTGGACGAGGCGGGTGCGCTCGACGGCGTTGGCGATGTCGCGTTGGGCGGTGTCGAAGGCGCTGAGCAGCACGACTTCGGTGCGCTTGAGGTTGAGCAGGGCCTGGCGTTTGCGGTTTTCGGCTTCGCGGAGGCGGGATTTGGCGGCGCGGTTGCCGAGGGGAACGTTGACGACGACGCCGACGCTGTAGCTGGGTTGGCTGCGGCTGGCGTAGTTTTCGTAGGCCTCGAAGGGGCCGTCGTTGAGGCCGTTGTAGCCGAAGGAGGCCTTCAGATCGACGCGGGGCCAGCGTTGGTTCTGGGCGTAGGCGATGCGGATGTCCTCGGACTTGGTGAGTTCGAGGCCGGCGAGGTAGGTGGGGTTGTTTTCGAAGAGGGAGGCGAGAGCGAGGTCGCGGTCGATCTCGGGGGCGTCGCGCACGATGAAGGCGGGATCGACGGTGAAGGCGGCGTCTTCGAAGGAAAATTCGTCGCGGGTGAGTTCGCGCAGGGTGTTGCGGCGCTGGGCGAGGAAGTTGTGGGCGAGGAGGAGTTCTTCGCGGGCTTCGGAGAGGCGGGACTGGGCCTGGGTGACGTCGATGGGGGCCATGCGGCCTTCGTCAAGGCGGCGTTGGTTGTCGCGCACGAGGCCTTCGGCGACTGCGACGGCCTCTTCTTTTACGCGGATGTTTTCCTGGGCGAAGACCATCTCGTAGTAGGCGGAGGCGACGTCGCGGATGACGCGCAGGGCGGTGGCGGTGAGGTCGTGTCGCGCGGTCTTGAGGGTGGAGCGCTGGAGGCGGACCTCGGCGAGGTTGGCGGCGAAGCCGAACTCGCGCAGGAGGGGCTGTGTGATGGTCAGCGTGGTGGAGGAAACGTATTCGGGGTTGAAGCGCGCGGTGACGGTGCTGAAGCCGTTGCCGGGGGTGGAGATGCTGGTGTTGGTGGTGCGATCCACGCCGGTGAGCAGTTCGTATTGGGTGCCGAAGGGCAGGCGGCCGGCGATGCCGGTCTGCCAGCGCGAGATGTCTTCCTCGAAGACAGGGGCGAAACGCTGGCCGAGGCTGTTGTTCTCGAAATTCTGTGCGCGCTCGCTGCTGGAGTAGGAGTAGCCGGCGATCCAGGTGGGCTCGAAGGCGGCCCAGGCGCCGTCGAGGCGATTGCTCTGGATTTCGGGGTCGAGACGGCGGGCGCTGAGCTCGAGGTTGGAGTTCACCGCATCGACGATGAGATCGTGCAGGGTGAGGACGGGGGCGGGTTCCTCGGCGCGGGCGAGGCCGGAGGCGAGGGCGAGACCGAGGCCGATGAGGAGCGTTTTGGCGGGATAGTGCATGGGCGGGAGAGCGGAGGAGAGGCGGAGGCGGCGGGGAATCGCGATGGCGGAACTAAACAAATTTTGCGTAGGAGGATTCGGAAGCTGGCGTCGTGATAGTTAAAGGCGCAAGATCTGAGACCCGCTTGGGATTCGACTTGGAATCGTTTCGCGGTGAAACATACGTTGCACCCCGTATTTGCCA
>CAZOGV010000022.1:0-13153 GCA_964579225.1 uncultured Akkermansia sp.
AAAAACTCGCCCCGCGCAACACCGTCAGCGCCCCCGCCGCCGTGGCGTAGGTGCGACTGACATTTTGAACTTCAAGGATGGGTGCGGTGGCGATGGGCGCTGAAAGGGAAGCGGGTGACATAGGCGGGATGCTTTGCGCAACAAAGGAGCCCATGCACGTTACGCAATCGTGGGCATGAACCTTTGCCGCTCACATCCACTTCGGCCAACTACGCCGCGGCGTGGCCATCCGAGCCCCAAAAATCGCGTCCGTGGCCTATGAGCTTATGCCCAAAGGTCTGGCGACCGATGCGGCAAGCATCCCCGAGATGCGGCCGCAGGCGCGGGGAGCGATCGCCGGCCGCGGGCCAAACGTTAAATGCTTTGTCATTGCACCTAGCAAACCCGCGCCCATCGCCTTCCACCATGTCGTTTCGCCTGCCCGCTCTTCTGCTCGCAGTCTGGGCGCTTGGATTTTTGTCCGGTTGCAGGCCCGGTTTTGATCCGGCGGAAATCCACGCGGCCTGGGTTATCACCGACGCGAAACGGGACAGGGCCGCGGACGGCGGCCCGGCCAAACGCGACCCGTCCTGGGCCGAGGGCGGCTTCTTTCGATTTTATCCCAATGGCACCGTGACGCTGTTTCGCGGCGGGCGTTTTTCCAACGGCACCTGGACCCGGGAAGTAAGCCAAGGCGGCTACCGTGTCGTGACGAATGAGGAGATTATTCTTTTGCCCGTCAAACGACTCGGGCGCGACGAGCGGGTGTTCGGATTCAAGGACGGCGCGGATACGGTCTATTATCTCACAACGGCGGATCGACACGCGTATCGCCCGGAGCAGGACATTTACTCGACCAGATTGAATGCGTGGAGGATCCCCGCCGCCCGATCCCACACGCGCGAGGATTTGGACGACCGCTTGCACGGCATGCTCAGCTATCTGGATGCGGTTTTCACCACGGCGGCGACGCGGAATCTGGACGTGGTCAATCTGGAGAACCTCCCGACTCCGTTTCTTTTCGCCTCGAACGGCGTGGCCCTTAAGCGAGCGGATGCGTTACCGGCGAGATGGCTGGCGCTGTTCCAGACCCGGGAGGAGGCGCTGGCGGCCACGGAGCGGCTGGGCGGCTTGTTCCGGCACACCACCTTTCCGGTGGTGCAGAATCGCTTCGAGCGGAACGCTCTGATCTTTGCGCAACTCACGGCGGCGCTGGAAACGACGCGCGCCAAAGAGTGATCGCTGGCGGCGACCACGGCGCGCGGCACTTTCCATGCCGGGTTTGCGGAACATCGGACACCCGGCCACTATCCAATAAATATGCTCCGACGTTTACTCTTCAGTTTCTTTTTCGGCGTTGCCGCCTTGGTGGCGCAAACCGACGCGCCAAAGAACATCCTCTTCCTCGGCGACAGCCTCACCGCCGGCTACGGCCTGCCCGATCCGGTCACGCAGGCCTACCCGGCGCTTATCCAACAAAAACTCGACGCCCTCCACGCTCCCGGCTCCACGCTCCACGCTCCGTCGTGGCGAGCGGTCAACGCCGGCGTCTCCGGCGACACCACCTCGGGCGGCCTGCGCCGCATCGATTGGGTGACCCGCCAGCCCGTCGCCATCCTCGTGCTCGCCCTCGGCAGCAACGACGGCCTGCGCGGCCTCGATCCCGATCTCGTCGCGCGCAACCTCGCCGCCATCGTCGAGCGCGTGCGCGCCAAAAACCCCGACGCGCGCGTGCTCCTCCTCGGCCAGCGCATGCCCACCAGCATGGGGGATTACGCCGCGCGCTTCGACGGCGTGTTCGCCGCGCTCGCCGAAAAACACGGCTGGGCCTTTGTCCCCTTCCTGCTCGAAGGCGTCGGCGGCGTGCGCGATCTCAACCAAGCCGACGCCATCCACCCGAACGAAGAGGGTCATCGCCTCATGGCCAAGACGGTGTGGGCCGGACTCGCGCCGCTGGTCGGCGCGCCTTGATTCGAAGCCTCACTCCCGCGGGCCTTTGACCACCCGCGTGTCGCACAAGTAATCGTGCAGGGTGCGCTTACGCTCGTCGAACGCCGCCATCACGTAACCGGTGAAAAAGATGATCGCGCTCAACATCTCGGCGAAGAAGCGCCCGATGATGCGACCCACGGACAAACGCGAGCCGTCGGCCCGCACCACGCGCAAGCCGAGGATGAGTTTGCCCGGCGTGGCCTCGTGCCGGAGCATGAAATAGACCGTGTAGGCCAGCGCGATGAGGATATTGATCGGCGCGGCGATGGCGATCAGCCGCCAGACCTGCGGCCAATCGGTCGCTGCGGGCGTGACCCCGGCAAAGGCGAACGCCACGACCGCGCGCTCCACCAGAATCGCGATACCGTAAAGAATCACCCGGTCGGCGAATTTCGCCACCAGGCGAATCCAGAACCCGCCATAGTTCGCCGGAGCCTCGTTCGCCTCCGCCGCATCCGAATCGGCACGACGAACCTCGTCCTCGTCCGAAACCGAAGCGCGCGCCAAGGGCGCCGGCGGCAAGGGTGGCGGCAGAGGAGGCGGAGCCACGGGCGGGGGCAGGCCGAGTTCGCCCAGCTCGCAGGCGCGAGCCCACGAGGTCATGCCCGCTCGCCAGACCAGCGTCTCGCCGCGCACCGCGCCCTCGCCGATGCGCGCGTCGATTTCCTCGCGCCCCAGCGGCCCGACGCGCTCCCCGTTCTCCACATAAAACCACGATGCCATGTTGCCGCGCACGCTGCGGCCCGCCCCGCGCTTGGCAACCCGCGTTTCTCACACTAAGGGACAGGTTAAAAATGCTTGAGCACACGACGTTTTTGCTCAACTGACAACAGGACGCCTCAAAGGGCCGGGCCTGCCTTGGCGTTTCATAGCCCTCCTCCACTTCCGCCTGTCACATGCGCACCGCTCGTATCAAAGCCTCCACGGCACTCGGCGACTCGATCTACCACGTCATCACCCGGACTGTGAACGGGGCCTACTTGTTGGATGACCCAGCCAAAGAAGTCCTGCGTAAACAACTCTGGCAAATTTCCGCCTACTGCGGAGTCCAAGTTCTCACTTACACCATTCTCTCGAACCACTTCCACGTCTTGCTCCGCGTGCCCAAAGCCGCGCCCGTCACGGACACCGAACTTCTGCGCCGCTACTCCCTTCTCTACCCCAAACCCACCGCTTTCCAGCAAGCCCGCGTCGAAGTCATCGCCCAATGGCTCAAAAACGGTAACCCCGAGGGCACCGCCTGGCGCCAACGCCAACTCGCCCTCATGGGCGACGTCTCGCAGTTCATGAAACTGCTCAAACAGCGCTTCTCCGTTTGGTTCAACCGCACCCACAATCGCTACGGCACGCTCTGGGCCGAACGCTTCAAGTCCGTCCTAGTCGAACCCAAGGGCAAAGTCGTCGAAACCATGGCCGCCTACATCGACCTCAATTCCGTGCGCGCCCGCCTCGTCGCCGACCCCAAAGACTACCGCTTCTGCGGCTATGCCGAAGCCGTGGCGGGCAACATCCACGCCCGCGCCGGCCTGCGCTTCATCGTCGCCGGCCCCGAGCGCCAACCCCACTGGGCCACAGTGCAAAACGGCTACCGCCTCACCCTCTTCGGCATCGGCTCCGCACCCCGCGATGGCGCCGGCTCCATCCCGCCCGCCGAACTCCACAAGGCCGTCGCCCACCAAGGCCGGCTAACCCTGCCCGACGTATTGCGCTGCCGGATACGCCACTTCACCGACGGTGCCGTCCTCGGCTCAAAAGCCTTCGTTGCCGAACATCTCGCCACCTACCGCCGACGCACCGGTCGCCGCCGAAAATCCCCGCCCAAACCGCTCCCCGAATTCGCCGACTGGGGCTCCGACCTCACCACTCTGCGCGGCAGGCGGAACATAACCTGACCGAATCATCGCCGAGGCCCCGGCAAATCGCCCAAGCTCCACCAGCCCGCGGGTCGCATCCCGCATTTGCCCTCCCGCCCGGCGCGCGCTCACACTCCGCCCTGTTCCACGCCATGAAACCGCGCCCCTTTTTCGCCGCACTCGCCCTCCTGCTCGTCGTCGCCCTCCTCGGCTCCGCCTGCTCGCCGCGCCAGAGCGCCGTCGAGGCCGCGCGCGCCGACCAAACCCTCCACCTCGGCAACGGCGCCGAGCCCGGCGACCTCGACCCGCACCTCGCCACCGCCCTCACCGAGTTCAACATCGTCCTCGCCCTGCACGAGGGCCTCGTCGCCATCGACGAAACCACCGGCCAGCCCGCGCCCGCCGCCGCCGAATCCTGGTCTGTATCCGAAGATCAACTACGCTGGACTTTTCACCTTCGCCCCGACGCCCGCTGGTCCAACGGCGACCCGCTCGTCGCCGCCGACTTCCTCTTCTCCTTCGAGCGCATCCTCCGCCCCGCCCTCGCCGCCGAATACGCCTACATGCTGCACCCCATCCGCGGCGCCGAGGCCTTCAACACCGGCCAGACCGACGATTTCTCTACCGTCGGCGTCTCCGCGCCCGACCCGAGCACCCTCGTCGTCGAACTCGCCGCGCCCACGCCCTACTTCCTCGGGCTGATCACCAACATGTCCTGGTTCCCCGTGCATCCGGCGACCATCCTCAAGCACGGCCGCATCGACCAACGCGGCACCGCCTGGACTCGCCCGGAAAACCACGTCGGCAACGGCGCCTACCGCCTCGCCGCCTGGACGCCCAACGACCGCATCGTCGTCGAGCGCCAC
Source organism: uncultured Akkermansia sp. (assembly GCA_964579225.1). Lineage (GTDB taxonomy): Bacteria > Verrucomicrobiota > Verrucomicrobiia > Opitutales > Opitutaceae > IMCC26134_A. Next base: position 4,691 of record CAZOGV010000022.1, read on the forward strand.
CCCCACCACCACTCCGTCTCCACCCCCGGCCACGATCCCGCCGCGAGCGTGCAACGCGTCGTCTTCCACCCCACCGACAACACCAACGCCGACGAAGCCGCCTACCGCGCCGGCCAACGTCACGTCACCTATGACCTGTTGCCCGATCGCATCGCCACCTACCGCGCGCAATCGCCCTCGCCCCTGCGCATCGATCCGCAGTTGGAGACGATTTATCTGCGCTTCAATACCACCCGCCCCGCCCTCGCCGACGCCCGCGTGCGCCGCGCCCTCGCGCTCGCCATCGACCGCGCCGCCATCGCCACCACCGTCGTCCAAGGCTCGCGCCTTCCCGCCCACCATTACACCCCGCCCGGTGTCGGCGGTTATCAGGCCGAGGCCCGCCAGCCCCACGATCCCGAGGCCGCACGCGCCCTGCTCGCCGAGGCCGGCTACCCCGCCGGAAACGGCTTCCCCCGCCTCACGGTTTTGTTGCCCAACGACGCCGTCACCACCCGCATCTTCGAAGCCGTGCAAGCCATGTGGAAACGCGAACTCGGCATCGACATCACCATCGAAAGCCAGGACTTCCGCGTCGCCCTCGATGCCACCAAAACGCTCAACTACGACCTCGTGCGCTCCCGCTGGATCGGCGACTACGACGACCCCAACACCTTCCTCGACATGTTCGTGACCGGCGGCGGCAACAACCAGACCGGTTGGTCCTCCCCCGCCTACGACGAACTCATCGCTCGCGCCGCCCGCACCCCCGACCTCGCCGACCGCCTCGCTATCTTCCAGCAAGCCGAGGCCCTCCTCCTCACCGAAGCCCCTGTCGCTCCACTACTTTTCGGCGCCAGAGTCCACCTCGTGCACCCTGACGTGCAAAACTGGCAACCCTCGCTGCTGAGCGTGCGGCGCTACCAAACATTACGCATCATAAACCCGGAACAAGCAGACTCGCGCTGAGATCATAAAACCATGCACACACCGATATCCCGCAGCGATTTGTATGTGCACAGCAGACTCCGATAAATCAAATTTATTCATCTTAGACCACGCTTGACCTCAGCCTGAGTTTCACGACTGTCTTACCTTCCCCCCTATGATGCAGCCCCGTGACCCATGCGGTTTGAGCCGCAGTTTGCGCCTTCCCCTTTTCTTGGCCGCGTTCGCCTTCGCGAACGTGGGTTTGCATGCGCAAATCCCGTCCATTCCTATTCACCTCCAACTCGGGGAGGTCGAACAAATGCTCACCGCGAGGAAACCCGGCGAAGCCGCCATGTTGCTAGATGAAATCATCAAGCGCGCCCAGGCCGGAGAAACCCTGCCCAAGGGCATCAATCTCGAGCGTCTGCTGCTCACCGCCGCCAACACCCACTTTCAGATCAAGAGCTACGCCCGCGCCGCCGAACTCGGCGAAGCCGTCGAGAAACAGCCCTCGGTCGGTCCCGACGCTCTCGCCGAAGCGCGCATGATTCGCGGCCTCTCCCTTGCCCTTCAGGAGAAATTCGTAGAGGCTATGCCGGTTTTCCGCTCCGCCGAGGAATCCAGAACCTACCGCGACAAGGCCATGCTCTATGGAGCCATGTCCGCCTCCCAAGCCGGGCAAATCCCCGTCGCCATCCAGGCCTACAACCGCCTCCTCGCCACCTCTCCTCGCAACCGCGATTGGGCCGACGCGTCCCTGGCCCTCATCGACCTGTATCTGCGCGCCGAAAGCCCAAACTCCGAGGACCTAAGCTTCGATAATATCACCGAAGCGCGAAACCGTCTCTCCCTGCTTCGCCGCGACCTCGCCCTCGTGGATAACCTCGCAGGCCTGAACATTCTCGTTCTCCAGCTTGGCGACTTCCTGATGAAAGGCGGCGACAACTCCGGCGCGCTCGCCGCCTTCCGCTCCATCACCAGCCGCGACGCCCTCATCGCCGAACAAAAAAAACGCATCGCCGGCATCGAACGCACCCTCAAACGCCTAGACGCGCTAACCAACCCCTCAGCGACCGACACCGACTCCATCCGCCGCTTCGGCGCACGCCTCGAACAAGCCAAATCCTCCCTCGAACAGGTCGAGAAATTCGTCGGCTACGACGCCAGCCTCCGCTACCGCCTCGCCTACACCTTCCAGGAGCGCGGCGGCGCCTGGGAAGCCGCCCTCCTCTACGAAGACCTACTCGCCAACCACCCCGATTCGGAGGAACGCGAAAACGCCTTCTTCGGTCTTATTCGCGCCTACGCCGACGCTAATCGCTTCGACAAGGTCAACGAAAGCGCCGACCGCTTCATCCGCCACTTTCCCGATTCCAAATTCGGCCCTCAAGCCCTCTATCTGGCCGCCGTGGCCGCCGGTCAGCGCAAAGATACCGAATCACAGCTCAAGTTCCTCGAAGTCGCCACCTCGCGCTACCCCAACTCCGAGCTGAACGACTCGCTCCGCCTCATGCGGGCGAACGCCCTCTTCACCATTGCCCGCTACCAAGAAGCCAAAGAAATCGTCACCGGCTATCTCCGCGATTTCCCCAAAGGTCAATTTGTCGAAAGCGCCCGCTACCTCGCCGCCATGGCCGACCTCGCCGAAGGCAACGCTTCCGCGTCCGAAGCCCAAATCATCGCTTACCTAAAAGACTACCCGGAAGGCGGCTTCATCGCAGACGCGCAATACCGCCTCGCCGCCACCGCCTACGCTAAGGAGCAGTTCGCCGAGTGCGCAAAACTCTGCGAAAAGTGGCTCGCTCAATTCCCCCCCGATCACGAACAGCGCGGCGAAATCCACTCCACGCACGGCGACGCCCTCGCCGCCCTGTCCCGCCCCGAAGACGCGATCATCGCCTACCATTCCGCGCTCGCCCTCAACCTCTCCGACGAGCAACTCGGCTACGTTCTCGATGAACTCACCCGTCTTTATCAGTCCCGTAAGGAATACGACGCCGCCGTCGCCATGTGGGAGCAGTTCGCCGCCAACAATCCCGATCACCCCTTCGTGATCAATGCCGCCTACTGGATCAGCCGCATCCGCAACCGCGAAGGCCGATCCGCCGAAGCCCTCACCCTCGTCTCCGACATCACCCGCCGCTACGTCAACGACCCCTCCCGCGGCGACGTCGAACGCCTTCTCGTCGAGATCGCCTCCACCCTCGCCCGCCCCGTGCGCGCCCGCCGCGGCGAACCCAAGCCCGAACCCATCCCCGACGAACTCCTCTTCACCCGGGCTCGCCAACTGATCCTCGATCAAAACACCCGAGCTAACCCCACCGCGCAGGCCCGCACGCTCTTCGTCCAGTCCGAGATCGCATCCCTGCGCGAAAACTACGCCCTCCGCGACGAGATACTCAGCAAAATCGCCTCTAACCATACTCCCGATCAGTTGCCCCCGGGCATCCTAGGCAAAGTTGGCGATACCCTCCTCGCCCAAGACCAGCCCGAACTCGCCAAGAAATTCTACGAACAAATCATCAACGAACACGCTCGCTCCATCTTCGCCGATTACGCCTACGTCGGCCTCGGCGAAATCGCCCTGATCGACGGAGACGCCAACGATGCCCTCGGCCGCTTCAACGCCGCCATCGACGTCGCCGGCGCGCGTTTTAAGCTCAAGGAAGCCACCCTCGGCCGCGGACGCGCCTACATGCTCCTCGGCCGCATGGACCAAGCCCAGGAAGTCTTTGAACAAGCCGCCGGCAACCGTGCCTGGCGCGGCGAAACCACGGCTGAATCCCTCTATAACCTCGGCGAAATCGCGCTTCGCCGCGGCACCTCCGAAGACCTTGCCAAAGCCCAGGCTCACTTCCAGCGCATCTACCTTTCCTACAAGCGCTTCAATCCCTGGGTTGCTCGCGCTTACGTGCGCTCGGCCGAGACCTTCGAAAAACTCGGCATGATCACCGAAGCCGTTACCACCGTCAATCGCATGTTTACCGAAGAGCGCCTCCGCCCCTATCGATCCGAATGGTCGCAGGCGCAGGAAATCCACCGCCGCCTCTCCCCGCTCGTTCCCTCCACTCCCGCTCCGGCCGAAGCAACCCCTGCCACCACGCGCACATGAGCCGCCCCTTCCTCCGCCCCTCCCCCCTGCTGCTAGCTGCCGCCTTGGCGTGCGCGGCCATGCCCTCCGGCCTCTTCGCGCAGCGTTACATAATGAAAAATGGCACCGCCCTGCCTGCCGCCAACGTCACCCTCGGCTCCGGTGTACTCGTGGAACAGATCGCCAACGGCGAACGCCGCTACCCCTTCGGCGACATCGCCCGCCTCGAGTTCCCCGAACCCGAATCCTTTGACGAAGTCGAAGCTCTCATCCGCGCAGGCAAAGGCCCCGAGGCCCTGGCCATCGTCGAACCCGTTTACCGCCAGTTCGCCCCCTTCTCCCGCATCCGCGGCTCCCACTGGCCCCGCGCCGCCGAGCTCCGTCTCCAAGCTCTGCTCCTCGGCGAAGACAATCTCCCCATCTCCGCCGCCGCCCGCGAAATCATGCAGGCCAAACTCAGCCCCGAGATAACCGGCACCGCCAAGCTGGCCCTCGCCCAAATCGACGTCCGCGACGGCAAAGAAACTCTCGCCATAATCATGATCGACGAGATCGTGCGCGAAGCCCCCGCCCCCGTGCAGGCCCGCGCCTGGCTGCTCCGCGGCGAACTCGCCGCCGCCCGCTCCTCCCACGTCGAGGCGCTCGAAGCCTACCTCCGCATCCCCGCTTTTTACGGCACGTTTGACGAACTGCTGCCCCCCGCCCTGCTCGGCGCCGCCCGCGCCTACAAAGGCTACGGCGACACCGATCGCGCCGAACGCGCCGCCCTCGAACTCATCGACACCTTCCCCGACACCATCCAAGCCGCCAGCGCCAAACAAGAATTCGGACTCTGATCCAAACCCGCCCTCTCCTCTTTCCTAAAAATCGTTAACTCAACAATTCCATCTCCCCCATGAAACGCGCCCTCGCCCTCGCCTCCCTCCTCGTCGCCACGCCTCTGGCTCTGTTTGCCCAGGAAGCGGCTACCCTCATCGAGCAAAAGACGCTTCTCCAGAAGCTCAACATGCCCACGATCTACATCCTGCTCGTGTGCTCGATGTTCATCGTCTGGCTCACCGTCGATGGTTACCTCCGCACCAGCCGCAAGGTCCTCGTCCCCGCCCAGGACGTCGAGCAACTCAAGGACCTCTTCCGCGCCGGCGATTACCAAGGTGCCTACGCCCAAACCCGCGCCAATCCCGGCGCGCTCAACAACCTCTTCGGCGATGCTCTCCGCGCCGCCCCCGAAGGCAAATCCGCCGTCGAAGACGCCGTTGTCGCCTCCGTGACCGGCGCTCAAGGCGCCTTCAACAGCAAGATCGCCTACCTCTCCGTCATCGGCGTCATCGCCCCCATGATCGGCCTCACCGGCACCGTCTTCGGCATGATCGATGCCTTCGCCGCCATGGGCGCGGCCGGCGCGGCCGATCCCTCCAAACTCTCGGCCGCCATCGGCGCCGTGCTCTACGCCACCGCCGGCGGTCTCGTCGTCGCCATCCCCGCCTTCGTCTTTTATTACCTCCTTCGCAACCGCGTCTCCCACGCCTTCCACGACATGCAAGTCGTCGTCGCCGACCTCTTCCGCCAGTTCCCTTACGAACACCTGCTCGGTGCCAACTTCGAAGGTGCCGAGATTTACGCCGCCACGCCCAACTGGGTCGCTGGCTCCGCCCAAGCCTCCCAAGCCTGAGCCCCCGCACACCACCCACCCTTTCCCCTCCACCCTTAACCCTTCTTCACCATGGCCAGCAGCGGCGGCGGCGACGGCGAGCCCGAATTCCAAATCGCCCCCCTTATCGACGTTCTTCTCGTGTTGCTCATCTTCTTTATGAGCATCGCGAGCTCCGCCGTGTCCCGCTACGATCCCAGCATCAACGTCCCTCTGGCCCCGGATGCCAACAAAAAGGAAAACTCCGAGGGAGAGCTCGTTTTTAATATCGCCTGGCAACAGACAGAAGGACTCGCCGTCACCACCTTTGAAGAGGCGCCCGTGGACGAGCCCAAAACCGTCATCCCCGTCCTCGTCGCCCGCAAAAACGCCAACCCCGACGTCCGCATCCTCATCCGCGCCGACTCCGAGACCCCCGTGCGCTACATAAACGACGTCATCCTGGCCGGGTCCCAAGCCGGCATCATCGACATCACCTTCGGCACCGTCGCCCGCTGAAATTTAGCTCATAAAGCTGGTAAGCTAGTAGAGCTGGTAAAGCCAGCCGCCCGCTCCACCCGCTTACCCGCTTACTAGCTCTACCAGCTCTACTAGCTCTACCAGCTCTACTAGCTCTACTAGCTCCACCAGCTTACCCGCTCCCCAAGCTCCCCCGACCATGAAAATGCCCAAACAAAGCGCGAACGCCGACATCGGCTTCCAGATCGCGCCCATGATCGACGTCGTGTTCGTCATCCTCGTTTTCTTCATGGCCCTCGCCGGTCAGATCCGCATCGAGCAGATCCTCCAGACCAAGCTCCCCGGCACCCAACCCGCCGGAACCCCGACCGAGTTCTTCGACGAACAAATCCTGCAAATATCCGAAGAAGGCGAAGTCACCCTCAACGACGAGATCTTCGACAGCCCCGACAGCCGCTCCCTGCCCCAGCTCACCAACACCCTCGGCCAGCTCCAGGAATCCAGCGATGCCGCCAAAACCAAACTCGTGGTGACCCTCATCAGCCACCCCGACTCCCCCTACTACCGCACCATCGACGTGCTCAACTCCCTTGCCGTGGCCCGCGTGACCAACGTCACCTTCACCGCCGAAAGCGAAGAATTCTAAACCCGCCGCTCCTCCCCCGCGCCATGTCCGACCCCACCGACAATCCCGAAAACGCCCCCGGCGGCGAACAACCCGTCGCCGAAACGCCCACCGAGCACATCGCTGCGGTTGAAAAGAAAAAAAACCTCTACCTGCGCATGACCTCCAGCATGCCGCTGGTGGTCACGGTCAGCGTCCACGTCGTTTTCTTGCTGATCGCCGGAGCCATCGTCGTTCAGCAGGCCACCAGCGAGCAAAAGCGCGCCTTCGAGGCCAGCAATCTCTCCGAAAACACCGCCTCCAAACAGGTCGAGCACCGCCTCCAAACCGCCCGCCGCGGCGGCGCATCCGGCGGCGCGCAGAGCCCCGTCTCCGCCAACCGCATCGTCTCCTCCGCCGCCGGCGGCCTCGCCCTCCCCGAGATGCCCGACCTCCCCAGCATGGGTTCGGCTGGTTTCGGAGGCTTCTCCGGCATGGGCTCCGGCGTCGGCCTCGGCGCCGGCACCGGCATGGCCACCTCCCTCGGCGGCGGCACCGGCCTCGGTGGCCGCGGCTTCATGAGCCTCAGCTTCCTCGGCTCCACCTCTCAAACCGTCAGCAAGGTCATCTTCGTGGTCGATACCAGTACCTTCATCATGGAACCCCGCAAAGGCGGCTTCCAAGCCTTCACCATCATCCGAGAAGAACTCATTCGCCTCGTGAACCGCCTTCCCCTCTCCGCGCAGTTCAATGTCGTGCTCTACAATTACGTGACTGCCAACACCGAGGAAAACCAGGTTAACGTCAATCTTTTCAAAAGCGAGCTAACCCTAGCCACCAGCGCAAACAAAAACGCCTTCAACGAATGGATGGCTCCGGTTAACACAAAACTCGAAAACTTCGGCCCCAATTCAGCCGGCTCCCGCAACGCCTGGACAATGAAGAAGCTGCCCGAAAGCGTGGTGAATCCCCTCTTCATTGCTCCCGTGTGGGCCCGAGCTGTTCGAGCCGCTCTCGAACAAAAACCCGACGCCATCTATGTGATCACCGCCACCAAAGGCGTAGCTCGCTTTCGGGTGGACGAAGCAACCATCGCGCGCCGGACCAAAGAAAAGGAAGAAAACTACGAACGAGCCGTGCAGAAGCTTGAAAGGGAAGGATACGATGTCGAGAAAGTCGGTCTCGCAAGAGATGCCGCCTATCGCAAAGCCAGGGCCCAACTAGCCGACGCCAATCGTAAGCTCGTCGCCCAGAAAAAAGACCCCATCGTTCTGGTTTTTATAAACGACCTTGAACGTCCCGATTTCCAGGCGGAGCTTAGGCGCAACGGCCTGAACATCCGATTTGACCGCACCGGTTGGAGCCGCCCCGACGGCTCGTTGATCCATCTTCCCAACAAAAGGGTAATCACTACCGACAATGCCTCGTGGGACGACTTCATCACGCAATACGCTCGCCTTCAGCGCGAGTTGGTCCCCGAGCGCCCCGCCCTCAACATGTTCCTCTTCGCCGGTCCCAACGACAAAACCGACGAGGCCGTCGCCGACCTGAGAAAAATGGCCGCCCGCAACGGCGGCAATTTCCAGCTCCTCACCACCCAACGCCTTGAAGAAATCAAGGCCCGCTCCCTCGCGGAAGAAGCCAGCCAAAGCCGCTGAGCCCACTTCGCGATCAAGTTGAGCCTCATGTCCCGATTCTCACGAATCGGGCCACGCGGCCCACGTAGCTCGTTTCGTGAGAAACGAGACC
>CAZOGV010000022.1:13253-23537 GCA_964579225.1 uncultured Akkermansia sp.
CCACGCGGCCCACGTAGCTCGTTTCGTGAGAAACGAGACCCCGGCACGCGACTCCCGGATGAACGCAAAAAACGGCGGCGACTTTTTGAAGTCGTCGCCGTTTTTTTGCGCCCCCCTCCTTCGATAAAAATCAGCGGTCCCGAAGCTGTAAGCCGGATTATGTGTCCGCCGCCTCGCGGCGACGGACGACGATCATTTCTCTCAACGCCCGCCGATCTTGCGACCGGCGAACGAGCCTTCCGCCACGCCGCCGAAGCGACGCACAAGAAGATGCGGCATACCCGCGACCATTGGACGAGCAGCCCGGTCGCCTATTTTGCCTTGCACCGGAAGGGGTTTGCCATGCCGCCGCCATTGCTGACGAGCGCGGTGGGCTCTTACCCCACCTTTTCACCCTGACCCCGCAGTTACCCGCGTGGCGGTTTGTTTTCTGTGGCACTATCCGTCAACGCGCCTTGAAGCGCGCCGCCCGGCCTCGGCCTTGCGACCTCGACCGGCATCCTGCCCTACGGTGTCCGGACTTTCCTCTCCGACGAGGTTCTCTGCCTGGCGCGTCGGATCAAGACGCGCCGTGGGATGCGAAAGAACATCGGAGCGACCATCCGCCCCGGGACCAAGGCGGAACGTGCCGACCCGCCCGCCCCGCATCAAGCCGCATCCCAATAAAGAATTTTGCCGCACTGATCGCAGATCCCCAGCTGCGCCGGGTCCGCGCTGCGCGAGCCCGACTCCGCCTCGCTCGAAACCTTCAAGTGACACCCCCCGCACTTGCCGCCGCGCAAAGGCACCACCACCGGCCACTGACGCTTCAACACCCGCTCATACACGCGCAGCGAAATCTCCGGCACGCCCTCGCGCGCCGCCTCGGCGGCCGCCTTCGCCTCCTCCAGCTCCGCGCCCAGGTTTTTCTCGCGATCCGCCAACGTGGCCAAGCGCGCCTCATGCTGGACGATGTTGATCTTGAGCGCGGCCTCGGCGGCGGCGAAACGATCCCGCGCGCCGTCGATCTCGAACATCACGCCGAGTTCCTGCTCCTCCAGCCCGCCCACCGCAGCCTCCATGGTGGCGATCTCTTTGGTCAAAGCCTGATACTCGTCGTTCTTTTTCACCGAGAGCTGCTGTGTGCGGTATTTCGCGAGCTTGGTCTCGGCCGAGCCGATCTCGGTTTCCAAAAGTTTTTTCTTCGTTTCGAGCCCGAGCAGCTCGGCCTTGGCCGCGTCGATGGCGGCTTTTTCGGTGGCGATATCGCGCTCCACGCGCGCCCGGTCGGCGGGCACGGCGGCGAGCTGCTGCTCGAGTTGGCGGCGACGTGAATCGCGATCCTGGACGACGAGCAACTGCGTCAATACGGCGTGCGGCATGACGACATGCAGATGCCACAATGCCGCCGCCTCAACGTGGAAATTCGCCGGAGAAATCGACCACAGATTTCACAGATCGGCACAGATGAAGACCCAAGCATCGGACCGCCGGTTCGGTATCTGTGTTTATCTGTGAAATCTGTGGTCAAAAAATCCGCGCTCCCAGACCTCGCGCTCTCACGCGCGCTTCACGTCGCGGATGGGATACTGCGTCACGGTGATACCTTTGTTGCCGCGTGCGCCGACGCTTAGCTCGCTCAGGTCGAAGAGGAAGTCCTTCACGCGCGCGCTGCACCGGCCGCTCAGGTAAATCGTCACCGCCTTGGGCATGCTCTCGATGTTTTTCGTCTCGTCGAAGAACACCAGTTTCGAGCCTTCGCTGGCCGCGAGGTTGTAAACCTTCTCGCGCGTCATGCCGCCGAGCTGGAAGCGTTTCGCGAAGGCCTTGCCGGTCTTCTTGTCCTGATAAACGACCGTGTAGTAGCGGTCGTCGCCGTCCTTCGGCACGACGTGTAGGTGCTCGATGTTTTTGCCGACAAAAACCTTGTCGGCCACGCGCACGAGTTTGCAGGTCGCGTCGGACATGAAAGCCACGACGTCGTCGATGGGCGTCACGTCCTGCACGAACTCGAAGTCGTCCTTGCGGGTGTTGAGCGCGATAAAACCTTCGGTCTTGTTGACGTAGAGTTTCTGGTTGGCGACGAGCACGCTCGCGGCGCTGATCTGCTCGATCTCGTCGGAGGTGGTCTTGCGCTTCACGCCCTTGCCGAATTTTTCCTGCAGGCGCTCGAACCAGGCGATGGTGTAGTCGGTGAGGTGGGCGAGGTCGTGCTTCACCTGCTTCAGCTCCTTTTCCAGGGCCTTCATGGCCTCGTCGGCCTTGAAGCGGTTGTAGGCGGAGATGCGCTTGATGCGGATCTCGGTGAGGCGCGCGATGTCGTCGTCCGTGACCTCGCGGCGCAGCAGATGCAGGTGGGGTTTCAGGCCGGCGCGAATCTCATCCAGCACCGCCTCCCAGGTCTTGGCGCCCTCGATACGGCGGTAGATGCGCTCCTCGATGAAGATGCGCTCGAGCGAGTCGGCGTGCCACTGGTCGGCGAGTTCGCCGATGCGGATTTCAAGTTCAAGGCCGAGCAGGGATTTGGTGCGCTCCACCGAGCGTCTCAGGATTTCGGATACGCCCATGAAGTTGGGCTTGTCGTCGATGATCACGCACGCGGCGGGCGAGAGCGTGACTTCGCAATCGGTGAAAACGTAGAGTTGGTCGATGAACTTGTCGGGGTCGGCGGTGGAGCTGAGTTCGACGAGGATCTCGACCGTCTCGGAGGTCATGTCCTCGATGCGCTTCACCTTCAGCTTGCCCTTGGCGATGGCGCTTTCGATCGAGGCTTTGAGCGACTCGGTGGTGGAGCCGTAGGGCAGCTCGGTGATGGCGAACTGGTATTTGCTGCGCTGCTCGATCTTGGCGCGCACCTTCACCTTCGCGCCGCGCTCGCCGTCGTGGTAAGCGGAGAAGTCGGCGATGCCGCCCGAGGGGAAGTCGGGGCGGATGCGGAAGGTTTTTCCCTGGAGGTGATTGATCGAGGCGCGGCAGAGGTCGTTGAAATTATGCGGCAGGATCTTCGTCGTGAGACCGACCGCGATGCCCTCGGCGCCCTCGAGCAGGGTGATGGGGAACTTGGCCGGCAGCGTGACCGGTTCTTCGCTGCGGCCGTCGTAGGATTTTTGCCAGTTGGTCGTCTTCGGGTTGAAGAGCACCTCGCGGGCGAAGGGCGTGAGTCGGCACTCGATGTAACGCGGCGCGGCCGCGGCGTCGCCGGTGAGGGTGTTGCCGTAGTTGCCCTGCGGCTCGACCAGCCAGCCGCGTTGTCCCATGGCCACGAGGGCGGCACCGATGGAGGCGTCGCCGTGCGGGTGAAAGGCCATGGTGGCGCCGACGATGTTGGCGACCTTGTGGAAGCGACCATCGTCCTTTTCGTAAAGCGTGTGGAGGATGCGGCGCTGGACGGGCTTCAGGCCGTCGTCGAGATGCGGGACGGCGCGGTCAAGGATAACGTAGCTGGCGTATTCGAGGAACCAGTTGCGGTAGGAGTGCGCGAGCGGGGCGTTGTCGTTGTTTTGCGGGGCGACAGGCTCGGCGGACTCGGCGGCGGGCAGCTCGGCACCGTCGGCGGTCTCCGCCGCCTCCGGCGAGGAGGGCGAGTCGGCCGGCGGGGAAGCCTCTGGCGAGGCGGGCTCGTTCGCGGACTGGCCGTTGAGGGGAAGTTCGGGCTGATCGTTGTCGGACGGGGGCTGGCCTTTGGGCATCGCGGTTGGGAAAGGGAGTGGGCGAAAGAGGGCGGAAAGCGCCGAACTTCCAACACCCACCGGGGAATATCCAAGACTTTATTCAACCCGAAGCAACCGGTGCACCTCGCGCAGGAGCGCCCCGAGCTCGAAAGGCTTGCCCAAAAACGCGAAGCGCTTGAGTCGGGTGAATTCCGTTGCGTCCAGATCGCGCCCGTAGCCCGAGAACATCAGCACCGGCACTTCGCTGCCCACCGCGCGCAAGGCTTTGATCAGCTCCAAGCCCGTCATCTCGGGCATCGTCTGGTCCGTGATCACAAGTTGAAACGCATCCGGTTGATCGAGCAGGCGCCCCAAGCAATCGCGGGCGCGATTATAGACCACCGGCCTGTAACCGTAGTGCTCCAGCGCCTGCTGGGTCAGCAGAGCCACGCTCTCTTCGTCGTCGATGATCGCGACCGATTGCCCGTTGCCACGCTCGATCGACGTCTCGGGCATGCGCGGGGTCTGCGTCGGCCCCTCCCCCAGCATTGGTAGATAGAGATGAAACGACGGGCCGCGTCCGGGCGCGCTATCAACATAAATGGCCGCGCCGTGCGCAGTCGCGATACCGCTCGCCATCGCCAAACCGAAGCCGGTGCCCTCGCCCTTCGGCTTGGTGGTGAAAAAGGGCTCGAAAATCCGGGCCAGCACCGCGCTGTCTATATCGCAACCGTTGTCGGTGATCGAGAGCCGCGCGTAAACACCGGGACGCAGCGACCCCACCTGCGCCTCGGGAGTGGTGCCCGAAACCTGCACGCGAGCGAGTTTCAACCGTATGCACCCCTCGCTGCGCTCGTGCAGGGCATGCGAGGCGTCGTCGCAACTGTTGATCAAGACCTGCTCCAAGCGCGTGGAGTCGCCATGCACCGCAAGCGACTCCTCCGGCAACTCGTGCTCGATCTCGACCGTGGATGGGATGCTCGCCTGCACCAAAGGCACCGCCTCACGCACCTGCACCGTCAAATCCAGCGGTGCATGGGCCTGCTCCCCTGCCCGCGAAAACACTAGGATGCGCCGCACTAGATCCGCCGCGCGCTGGCCCGCGGCCGTCACGTTTTCCACTTTCGCCAAGGCCGGATGCCCCTCGGGCAACAAACCCGAGGCTATCTCCGAATAACCAAGGATCACCGCCAGCAGGTTATTAAAGTCATGCGCGATGCCGTCGGCCAGCGTGCCGAGCATCTGCATCTTTTGCGCATGCGCCGTTTGCTGCTCGATGCGCTTACGCTCTTCGCGCTCCAGCCTGCACTGCGTCACATCGCGCGCCACCACCATCAAGCCGGTCGCGCGCCCGTCCCCATCGAACAACGGATACGAACGCAAATCCACCCACGCCTGCACACCATTTTTCAAGCACGCCTCCACCTCACGCGCAAAAACACCTCCGACCAACACCCGTCGGCAATCGGCCTCCACCGCCGAACGCAAGGTCGGCGGAAACAACTCCTCGTGCGAACGCCCCAGCATCTCCGCCTCGCACCAACCGTAGATCTGCTCCGCGCCGGCGTTCCAATAAGTGAGCTTCAAATCGGTATCGAGACAGTAAACCCCGTCCTGGATGTGCGCGAGCAGGGCGGCGGCGCGCGCCAGCTCCATCTCCACTCGCTTGCGCGCCTCGATCCCCCGGGTCGTGCCGATCAAACGCCGCGCCCGGCCGTCCGCCTCGCGCTCCATCACCTGCCCATGGCTGACCACCCAACGCCACTCACCCTCGGCGATGCGAAATCGATGCTCGCAACCCCAGCTATCCACCTCGCCCCGCAAACAAACCTCCACCTGCTCGCGCACCCGCTGCGCCTCGTCCGGATGCAGCAAACCAATGCTCCGCCGTCTTCAGCATCGAACACCCGGCCCCCAGAATGAACTCCCCCGCACCATGAATAACCATGCGATTTTCCGGAACCCGCCAATCCCACCACACCATCTTCGATGCCTCCATCGCCAGCTTCAGCACCTCCCGCTCCATCCCCTCATCAATCGACGCAGGATACGCATCCGCCCTGCTCGAAGTTTGCGATGATTTACCGGAGACTATGGCGGCTTCGGACATATCCTTCTAGCGAATGCCCAACACGGGATTCTTACAAGGTTCGGCGCTTAGGAATTGCCCCTACTTCAAGCCCATACAGTCCTCCTGCATAAGGGAGCTCTGCCGCGATTATTCTCCATCTCGGCCTCACCGCATTTTTGCTCCTGCCCTGGGGGAGGCATCCCTCCGCTCATGCGAGTCCCCGAACCGCTTCGGCATGGCAACCGACAACCGCCCAACTCGCCTGGATTAAACAAAATCCCGTCATTCGCTTTTCCTACGACCCCTCCTGGGAGCCCTTTTCATACCAAGACGATTCCGGCGCGTTCATCGGCCTCGACGCCGATCTGCTCGCGCGCCTAGCCGCCCGCACCCCGTCCCGCGCGCCCACCCGCGGAGCGCCGACCTTCAGCCGGCTCCGACCGAAGCGCCTCAGATCCCCTCCAACGCCTCCCGCGCCCGCGCCTTCGCCGACTCGTCGTAAAGCTCCGTCGAAGGCAGCGCCAGGCCGCGCTCAAAACTCGCCCGCGCCTCCGCCTTCCGCCCCAGCGCCGCATACGCAAAACCCAGCTCCAAATGATGCGGCACCCGCCCCGGCGCCAAGTTCACTGCCGTCTCCAAGCGCCGCACCGCCTCTTCCTTCGACGCCTCGGGCAAGCTTCCGTAGATCACGCGCACAAAAAAACGCGTCGTCGCGCCCAGCCCCGCCACCTCGTAATGCCAGCGCCCGAGCACATGGTGCGCCCAGTCGTAATTCGGGTCCAAGGCCAGCGCCTCAAGCGCCTTTTCCCTCACCAAACGCGAATATTCGAGCTTCGTGCGCGTGTCGCTGAACACACCCATCTTGCCGTAGCAAATCGCCAGAGACAGCACGTTCACCGCGTTGTCAGGCGCGAGCGCCACCGCCCGCTTCGCATAAGCCAGCGCTTTCTCCGCCTGCACCTTTTTTTCCGCGTCGCTCGCCACCACCAGACTCAAATCCGAAAGCTGCTGCGCGATCTTCTGCAAAATCACCGGATCATCCGGACGCAATTTTTCCGCCGCCAGATAAAGCTCCAGCGCCCCGCGCGCATCAAACGCCGCCTCCGCCGCCCGCGCCCGCTCCAGCACCGCGTCCACGCCTTCCGCCCGCGCCAAGCCCGCTCCCAAAATCATCACGCCGCAAAGCAGTAGGAGACGAAGCATTCCCCACCAAACCCCCGCCGCACCCATTTGGCAACAGTGCGCGCCTGCGGCGCGAAATCCCAAATCCCAAATATCCAAATCCCAACACGATCCCCCTGCCCTGTCTGGACTGGACGGCGGGGCTCCGTCCCCGCCGTCCCCCCCCTACGCCCGCACCACCCGCACCGCCCGCCTCCTCTCCGGAAACAACTCGCGGCACAGCGGACACACCATGCCGTCGCACCCGCGCGCCGTGCAAAATTCCCGACCGTAAAAAATGATCCGCAGGTGCAACGCGTTCCAATGCGCCTCCGGAAACAGCCGCTTCAAATCCCGCTCCGTCCGCTCCACGTTCGCCCCCAGCGGTGTGAGTTTCCACCGCTGAGCCAGCCGATGAATATGCGTGTCCACCGGAAACGCCGGCACCCCGAACGCCTGCGCCATCACCACCGAGGCCGTCTTGTGTCCCACCCCCGGCAACTCCTCCAGCGCCTCAAAATCCGCCGGCACCTCGCCTCCGTGTTTTTCCAACAAAATCTCCGAAAGACGCCGTATCGCCTGCGCCTTTCGCGGAGCCAACCCGCAAGGCCGCACATGCGCGTCGATCTGCTCCACGCTCAACCGCACCATCTTCGCCGGCGTCTCCGCCTTCGCGAAAAGCCCCGGCGTCTGCAAATTCACCCGCTTATCCGTGCACTGCGCCGAAAGCAGCACCGCCACCAACAACGTGAACGGCGAGCTGTGATCCAGCGGCACCGGCGTCTCCGGATACAACCCCGCCAGGCGTTGATCGATGTGCGCGGCGCGTTCGGCGAGAGTCATATGGAAAGCCGCCAAACAAACCCGTTCCTCGCCCGGCTCAACCGCCAAACATCCACACCTTCAGCCACTCCATCAGCCGCACCGCGCTCTCGCCCAGAAACCAGAAAAACACCGCACCCGCCGCCACCATCGCGTAGCCCGCGAGGATAGCCAGCCCGTCGCGCTCCAACAGACCGCCCGCGATCAACAAAATCACGCACGCCGGTATGCCGTTGGAAAACGGCACCGGAATCGGCAGCAGCAACACGCACGCCGCCGCGAACATCGTCCACGCGTGCATCCGCACCAGCACCGCCCACTCCGTCAGCCACACCACGCGCGGCTTCAGCAGTTTTTCCAACACGCGCAGCACCCGCACCGACACCCGCAACACCCGCCCGAAAAACCCCGGTGGCAGTGGCTTCGCCAACAATTTTTCCGGCAGCCAAGGTTTTTGCCCCAACGCCAGACGTAGCGCGATCAACGCGATCGCCAGCCCGAACGGAGTCGAGATAAACGGCAGCGGGATCGGCGTGCTGAACGGCAGCACCAGCATCATGATCACCAAAGTCCACGCCCGCCCCTGCAACGCCGCCACCATGTCGCCCATGGTGAGCGGCCCCTCCGCGAAACGCGCCGCCAACGCGCCCACCTCCTCGGAAAGCTTCGGCGGACGCGGCACCTCCCGCGCCTTCTGCTTCGCATTTTCCAGCGCCTCGCGCGCCCGCTCCCGCAACTGTTTCCGCCGCCGCGTCATCTCTCGTCCCCCCTGGAGGGCGGGGCTCCGTCCCCGCCGCCGAGCGACCCGCGCCGCTCTCCCTCCCTTCCGAGGGTAGGGCGTGACCGCCGGGCGCGCCGCTCTCCGTCCCCCCTGGAGGGCGGGGCTCCGTCCCCGCCGCCGAGCGACCCGCGCCGCTCTCCCTCCCTTCCGAGGGTAGGGCGTGACCGCCGGGCGCGCCGCTCCGTGTTTTTATCATCCGCCATCATCACAAATTTCATCGACCGTCCCGCGTCGCTCAAGTGCCGCGCTTGTTGCCGTAAAGTTCCACATGCAGCCGGTGCGCGTAACGCCAGCCGCGCGCCTTGCAAGCCTCGCCCAACCAGTCCGCCCGCGCCCGCAAGGCCTCGTGCGTCACGCCCTCCGGCATCAACAACACCCGCCACGGCGCCACCGGCCGATCCAGCTCCACCAACCACGCCGCGATCTCGTCGAGATTCGCCGGCTCCGAGGCGACGAACTTGAACTGGCACGCATAACCCGCGTCGAGCCACGCCCGCGCCACCTCCGGCCGCCGCCGCGTCGCCTCGTGCCGCGCCACCCAGCCCGCGCCCGCCGCCTCCGCCGTCGGCGTCGAGTTCGCCAGCTTCGGCGAGATCGACGCCAGATCGCAGGCCAGCCCCGCCGGCGGCGCCACCGTGCCCGCCGTCTCGATCGTGATGTGAAACCCCGCCGCCCGCAGCCGCGCCGCCAGCTCCGGCGTCTCCGGCGCGATCATCGGCTCCCCGCCCGTCAACACCACATGACGCCCCGCATGTAGTTGCGCTTCGGATACAAGCTCCGCCGGCGTCCGCTCCGTCCCCTCCGGCCGCCACGAGGCGTAGGGCGTGTCGCACCACGAGCAGCGCAGATTGCAGCCGCTCGTGCGGATGAAAAACGACGGCACCCCCGTCAGCTCGCCCTCGCCCTGGAGGGAGTAAAACGTCTCGGAGATCAACATGGCGCGGAAGGGCCGGGTTTGGACGTGGCATGGGCGTCCCGCCCATGTTCCGAATGCGGTTCCCCGCCCGGCGCCTGCGGCAGCGGATCCAGATGCTCGTAATCCGTCGGGTCCGCCACGCCCGCCTCCAAAAACGCCTCGCGCCGCTCCACGCACGTGCCGCAGCGCCCGCAATGCCGCTCGCCGCCCTTGTAGCACGACCATGTGCGCGAAAAATCCACCCCCAGCCGCGCCCCCTCCGCCGCGATCAGCCCCTTCGTCATCGCGATAAACGGCCGCAGCAACTTCACCCCCGCATAGGTGCCCAGCCGCATCGCGTCGCCCATCGCCGCCATGAATTCCTCCCGGCAATCCGGATAAATCGCATGATCCCCGCCATGCGCCGCGATCACCAGCCCCTCCGCCCCGCAGCTCTCCGCGAACCCGCACGCGATGCTCAAAAACACCGCGTTCCGAAACGGCACCACCGTCTGCTTCATGTTCTCCGCCGCGTAGTGCCCCTCGGGAATCTCCCCGCCCGATTGCAACAAAGACGACGCAAACAAGCGGTTCGCGAAATCCAGATTCACCACCTCGTGCCGCACCCCGAGCAACGCCGCCTGCTCCGTCGCCATCGGCAGTTCGCGAGCCGAGTGCTTCGCGCCGTAATCAAAACTGATCGCCGCCACCACCTCATGCTCCCGCGCCGCCGCATGCAGCGCCGTCACCGAATCCATCCCGCCCGAACATAAGACCACGACTTTCATAAAAAATAGCCCGTCAACCTACCCACCCCCTTCCGCGCAAAGCAACCCCGCGCCACCACCCCATTTCCCCGCCCACCCACTCGTCATTGGTCATTGGTCATTGGTCATTGGTCATTGGTCATTGGTCATTGGTCATT
>CAZOGV010000023.1:0-12605 GCA_964579225.1 uncultured Akkermansia sp.
AAAGAAGAGCCCTCGCAGACTCCCCCGCCCGCCACCACCGCGAAACCCGCCGAAGTAGCGCAGGCTTCCAGCCTGCCTCCGTCCGCCCCCGCCGCCGCTCCCGCCGCCCCCACCCGCGCCGCTGGCGAACGCATCCGCATCTCCCCGCTCGCCAAGAAACTCGCCGCCGCCCACGGCCTCGATCCCGCCCTCATCAAAGGCTCCGGCCCCAACGGCCGCATCGTGCGCGCCGACGTGATCGCCGCCGACAAAGCCGGCACTGCCAAGGCCGGCTCCAAACCCGCCGCCTCCTCAGGTTTCAGCTCTCAGCCCTCAGGTTTCTCGAAGGGCCCGATCCAAGAAGAGCGCACCGTCCCGGTCTCCAACATGCGCGGCGTCATCGCCAAGCGCCTCATCGAATCGAAGACCACCGCTCCCCATTTCTACCTTGAGATCGAAGTGGACGCCGAGCCGCTCGCCACCCTGCGCACCCAGCTCAACACCGGCCTCGAAAAGGCTGGCGTGAAGCTCTCCGTCAACGACCTCATCCTCAAGGCCAGCGCCGAGGCCCTGCGCCGCGTGCCCGACGTCAACGGCGCTTGGGAAGGCAACCAGATCCGCTACTTCGGCGCCGCCCACGTCTCTTTCGCCGTGGCCCTGCCCGATGGCCTCATTACCCCCGTCATCCGCGACGCCCACGAGAAGTCCGTCTTCGAGATCAGCAAAGAAGCCAAGGCCCTCGGCAAGCTCGCCAAGGACAAGAAACTGAAGCCCGACCAATACACCGGCGGCACCTTCTGCGTCTCCAACCTCGGCATGATGGGCATCCCGAAGTTCTACCCCATCATCAACACCCCCAACGCCGCCATCCTCGGCGTCGGCACCTCGGTCACGAAGCCCGTCGTCAAAAACGGCCAGATCGTCATCGGCAGCACCATGACGCTCACCCTCAGCTGCGACCACCGCGTGGTGGACGGCGCCGTCGGCGCCCAGTTCCTCGGCGCCCTCAAGGCAGTCCTCGAGTCCCCCGCCCTGCTGCTCGTCTAAAGATAGCGCATTAGGCCCACCAGCCCAAGCCCGACGCGCCGCCCTGGCCGTCGGGCTTTTATTTTCCCCGCACAGCCTTTTACCCCACCGCCACCATGGATTCCCCCACGCTCTACGAACGCATCGGCGGCCATGACGGGCTCGCGCTGCTCCTGCGCCGCTTCTACGCCGACGTGCGCCAACATCAGGAAATCGGTCCCATCTTCGCCACGCATATCGAGGACTGGCCCGCGCATCTCGAAAAAATCGCCGGCTTCTGGTCCGGCCTCACCGGCGGTCCCGCGCTCTACGGCGGCGGCATGGCCGCGCGACACATTCCGCTCCGCCTCGAAGAAAACCATTTCCAAGCCTGGCTCGGCCTCTGGCAACGCCACTGCCGCGCCCACCTGCCCGCCGCCGAGGCCGACGACATGATCGCCATCGCCGAATCCATCGGCCAACGCCTGCGCGCCATCACCGCGATGCATCGCCCGGACGGACCGCAATAAGACGTGGCCCCGAATGCAGGAGCGTCGCTCGCGACGTCCGCAGTGTGGCCACCGTCAAACACCGGGAGCGCCGGCTTCCAGCCGGCACCGTCAGAGCAGGTAGGGACGTCGCTTGCGACGTCCGCGCCCGCCGGACAGGGCACCCAAACCGTAAAACGCTCGGCTCAGCCTTCGGCGCGGGCCTGCGCGTCGGCCTCGATCAGAGCCTTCACGCGATCAAGTTCGACCTTCACCGCCGACTTCACGGCGGGCAGTTCGGCGGCGCTCTTCACCGGAGCCTTGGCAAAGACGTAGAACTTCATCTTCGGCTCCGTGCCCGAACCGCGCGCGGCGAAGGTGTATCCATTCGCCAGGGTCACCAGATAAAGGTCCTGCTTAGGCACCAGTTCGCCGTCGGCGTCGCGGATATCCATCACGCCGAAATCCTCGAACTTCGTCACCGCCACATCGCCGAAAGCCTTCGGCGGGGCGGAGCGATAGGTGGAGAGGATGCGCTTGATCTTCGCCGCGCCGCTCGCGCCTTCGTAGTAGAGATTGATCACGCCTTCGAGATAGTAGCCGGTGCGCAGATAAATCTCGTCGAGATACTCCGGCACGGTGAGCCCGCGCGACTTCACGTGGGCGCACACCTCGGCGAGCATGAGGCAGGCGGAGTTGCCGTCCTTGTCGCGCACGAGGTCGTTGGCAAGGTAGCCGTAGCTTTCCTCGGTGCCGAACAGATAAAAGGTGGAAAACTCCTGCAGCAGCTTGGCGCGGCTGGCGAAGGGCGTGGCGTTGTAGTCGAGCGCGACGCCGTGCTTGGCGAGGTAGCCGGCCTTGAGCTGTTCCTCGTAGCCGCGAATCTTGGCGGCGATCCACTTAAAACCGGTCAGGGTGTTGACGAACTTCACGCCGTGCGAGCGGGCGATCTCGTCCTGCAGCGCGGTGGTCACGAAGGTTTTCACCAACGCTGCCTTGTCGGTGCCGGCCTTCGGGATGATGCCAAGCTCCTTGTATCGGGAAATCCGATACTCGGTCATGATCGCGCCGATCTGGTTGCCGGTGATGAGGTGCATCTTGCCGTCCGGGCCGCGCACCGCCGCGCCGACGCGGTCGCAGTCGGGGTCGGTCGCCATGACGAGGTCGAGGCCCTTCTCGTCGGCGAGCTTCACCGCGAGCGAGAGCGCCTCGGCGTTCTCGGGGTTGGGCGACTTCACGGTCGGGAAACGCGGATCATGCACCGCCTGCGCGGGCTCCTCGTGCAGCTCGATGTCGAGCGACTTGAGTAGCGGCATCGACAAGATGTTGCCCACGCCGTGGATCGAGGTGAACGCGACCTTGAGCTTGGCCGCCTTGAACACCGAGGCGTCGATGACGGCGGTGGAGGCGGCCGCGAAGTAGGCGGCGTCGGCGGATTCGCCCAGCGTGACGACGCGGGAAATATCCTTGTCGAGGTAGGCGGCGAGATCGCCGAGCGGCACCTTGCCGACCTCGACCACGATGCCCGTGTCGTGCGGGACGACGACTTGGGCGCCGTCGTCGAAGTAGGCCTTAAACCCGTTGTCGTGGGGCGGATTGTGGCTGGCCGTGATGACTATGCCGCAATTCGCGCCGAGGTGGCGCACGGTGAAACTGAGCTGGGGGGTAGAGCGCGGGCCGTCGAAGATGTAGGCCTGGCCGCCGAGGCGGGACCAGGCGGAGGCGGCGAGTTCGCAGAAGTGGCGCGAGAAGTGGCGGACATCGTGCGCGATCACGAGGGCGGGCGGACGGGCGTCGCCCTTGGCCTTCAAGTAGGCGGCGGTATGGCGGAAGAGACCGATGGTGGCGCGGACGAGCGTGTAGTCGTTGAGGATGTTGCTGCCGATGGCTGCGTGTTCGGGCGTGCCCATCGGGCCCACCTTACCCTGCTCGGCGGCGGGGGAGACGCGACCGATGGTGCGGCCGCGCATGCCGCCGGTGCCAAAGGCGAGATCGCAGTAGAAACGGTCGTTGAGTTCGCCCCAGGCCTGCTGAGCGACGAGTTCCTCAAGCGAGGCGGTCGCCCAAGCGGGCAGGCCGGCTGCTATCCAAGTCTGGAGATTCGCGAAGGTGGAGGGCAGCAGGTGCCCGGCGGAGGCGGCGGACTGGAGTGAAGCGAGGAGCGACATGTGTTTAATTAAATGGAGAGGGTTGCTGTTTTCTTATTCGAGCACGACGCCGTCGGTGACGGCGGGCTTGGCGGAGCAGGCGACCCAGGAGGCGGCGAAGCTGTCCTCGTCGTATCCAAAAAGTGGCGACACCTCGAACGCGAAGGGCGCGAGGCCGGTTTCGTCGGCGGGCACGGCCGCGCCGTGGGCGTTGGCCCAGCGCACGAACTGGCGGATCTGGTCCTCGGCGCAGGTCTTGGGCGAATCGACGCCCTCGGCGTTTTTCACCGGCGAGAAATCGTCGGCGCGGTCGGTCTCGATTACGACCGGGTTCTTGGCGAAGGGCAGCGCGTCGAAGACGAAGAGTTCGAACTTCACGCCGTTGGGCTTTTCGGGTTTCACCGCGTTGCCGGCGGCGTCGATGCAGGGGATTTTTTTATCCGCGCGGTGGAAGGGCAGCGCGTCCGCGCCGGTGGCCATGCGGCGGATGAATTCGCGGTCAAGGAGATGAATGGCAATGGATCCGGCGATGAAGCGCAGCTTGCCGGTGGCGGGATCGACCTCGTCTTGCAGGGCCTTCGGCAGGTCGGAATACTCGATGACCACGGTGCGACCGTGCTGGGCGCAGAAGTGGCCGACCTTTTCCCCGGCGTAGGCCTTGGGGATCATCTTGCTGCTCATCTCGGAGCGGGTCTTGAGGTGCCAGCCGACGAAGGCCGGATCGACGAAACGCACGAGAGGGTTGTCCACCTGGAAATAGCTCAGCAGATCGATGCCTTCGCGCTGCATGAGATCGACCGCGCCGCTGCGAACGAGCGCGCGCAGGGAGCCGCCGTGACCATCGGGCGACATGGCGATGCGGTGCTTTTCCTCGAGGAGGATTTTGCCCTCGAAATCCACCGCCGGCATGCGGCCCTGGCGGAAGAAATGCACCTGCGACTCGGCGAGGCCGAAGAATTTGTTCTCACGGAAAAATGCCTCGGTCGCCGCGTGGTTGATGTGGCTGGTCATGATGAACCAGTGCAGCGGACGCCCGTAGCGCGCGCCGGCGGCGAGGATCTTTTCGGCGAAGACCTGAAAGAGGGATTTTTTGCGGACGGGCGTTACGGGATAGGTGCCCTTGGGTCCGTCGTAGCCGAGGCGCGTGCCCTGGCCGCCGGCGACCACGAAGGCGGCGACGCGACCGGCGCGCAGGGCTTCTTCGCCGAGACGCTTGGCCTCGGCCCAGGCGGAGGCGTCGCCGCCATTTTTCGGCAGAGCCTCGTAGGGCGCGGGGGCGAGATCGGAGAGATCAACGCCGGCGGCGGCGCTCTTTTGCACGAGGGTGCGATTGAGTTCAGAGACCTCGGCGAGGTCGATTTCGCCAGCATCGGCGAGCAACTCTTCCTTTTGCGAGACGTTCAGCCCGTCAAAGTGGGCGAAAACGTGGCCTTGGCCGGCTGCTTGAAACGCTGCGATGAGAGATTGAGGGGCCATAATAAAATGGCCCCGATTGAAGCGGCGAAAAACGCGGACGGGCAATGGCTATTTGAGTTTCCGAAGGAGCCGCCCGCCAACCGGGCGATCAACCTTCCTGCTGCTGCACGACCGTCACTTTGCCGTCCACGAACTCCACCCGGAAATACTCCCGCGCCTCGGTCCGTCTAGAATCGTATCCGCCGTCATAATAGCGATATCCCGGATAGTAGCGATGGTAGTAACCCGTATAAACCGGAAATCCGTCCGCCGCGACGTAGCGCGTGTAACTCCATACCTCGGTTCGCCCCTCCGAGTCGGTCCGAACCGCGCGGCGACTCGGATCGCCGATGGCCAACCTGACCATCTCGGGCGTGAAACCAAGCGCCACCTGACCCTCACGGATCTGCGCCTGCGCCTGAGCCGGAAGAGAATCAAACAGCGTTTGGTTTTTCTTGATGCGCGCATCCGGCGTAGCGCATCCCGCCAGCCAAACGACCAAAAACGCGGCGGTCGCCGCGCGAAAGAAACGAGGAAACAAAGATGTTTTCATGACAAAAGCTAGGCACGTTCGAGCCGCTAGCAAGTGGTCTCGCCATGATCAAATTTTTCATGGAGCCAAACAGAAGCCCGGTTCCGAGCCATCGCGCACGGTTCACTTATCGTGAGCCGCCGCGTTTTACGGGCTTTTCGAGGGGAGCATTCTTGTCGCGAAACGCACCTTTCTCCGCCGCCGTCACGAACGCCTCCGTATCGCGCTTCAACGCCTCCCAGCGTGCGCGAATATCGGCCGCCTCCTTTGCCGTCACCTGTTGATCCGCGCTCGCCGCCGTGATCGAGGAGAGCAGCCGCGCGAAGTCGTTCACGATCTCGTTGGTCGCCGGCACGAGGTCGCGCCCGCTCGCGTTGACCGGAGGGTTCGCGATGAAAAAACCGCCCGCCTGCGCGCAGACCCAATGCGCGATGCGCGTGTCGCCGGTCGTCTTGATGAGTTGCTCGATGCGGTCCAACGGGTTGCTCGAACCGCTGCCCGCCGCCTCGGTCGGCGGCTCCGCCCACTTGTAGATCAACGAAAGCGAAAGGCCCATGTCGGCCGAAATCTGCTTGGCGCTGGTATGCTTGAGAACGTCCTTGAGCAACTCGTGCGATTGCATCGCGGCACCCTGCGCGAGCTATTAGCGCCAAGCAAGGCCGGTCGCATTCATGCTAAAGCAGAACTTAAAAAGGCTTTTTCGGCGTGCCATGCCCCCCGCCGAAGAGCACGGTCACCCCTTTCGCATGAATATCCACGAGTATCAGGCCAAGACACTGTTCGAGAAATACGGGGTTCCCGTTCCCAAGGGAACCACCGCCAAGACCGCCGAGGAGTTCGACGCCGCCCTCGCCGCCCTCCCCGAGGGCCCCACCATGGTCAAATCCCAGATCCACGCCGGCGGCCGCGGCAAAGGCACCTTCACCAACGGCTACAAGGGCGGCGTGAAGTTCTGCAAAACCAAGGCCGACGCCAAGGAGATCGCCGGCAACATGCTCGGCCAGACCCTTGTCACCATCCAGACCGGCCCCGCCGGCCGCAAGGTCCAGACCGTCTACTTCACCGTCGCGAGCGACATCAAAAAGGAATACTACCTCGCCGTCCTCCTCGACCGCGCCACCTCCCGTCCCGTCATCGTCGCCTCCACCGAGGGCGGCGTCGAAATCGAGAAGGTCGCCCACGACACCCCCGAGAAGATCACCAAGATCGTCATCGATCCCGCCTACGGCGTAGCGGATTTTCAACTACGCCAGCTCATCGCCGCCCTCGAGCTCACCGGGGCCGAGGCCAAGAACGCCGCCAAGCTCATCAAGAACCTCTACACCATGTTCTGGGAAACCGACGCCGCCATGGTCGAGGTCAACCCCCTCATCACCACCCCGACCGGCGAAGTCCTCGCCCTCGACGCCAAGGTCTCCTTCGACTCCAACGCCCTCTACCGCCACCCCGAGATCGTCGCCCTGCGCGATTTGAACGAAGAGGACCCGAAGGAAATCGAGGCCTCCAAATACGACCTCGCCTACATCGCCCTCGACGGAAACATCGCCTGCCTCGTCAACGGCGCCGGCCTCGCCATGTCCACCATGGACATCATCAAGCACTACGGCGGCAACCCCGCCAACTTCCTCGACGTCGGCGGCGGCGCCTCGAAGGAGAAGGTCGTCGCGGCCTTCAAGATCATCCTCGGCGACGCCAACGTGAAGGGCATCTTCGTCAACATTTTCGGCGGCATCATGGACTGCAACGTCATCGCCGAGGGCATCGTGGACGCGGTGAAGGAAGTCGGCCTCAAGCTCCCCCTCGTCGTCCGCCTCGAAGGCAACAACGTCGCCGCCGGCAAAGCCACCCTCGCCGCCTCCGGCCTCGCCCTCGTCAGCGGCGACACCATGGCCGACGCCGCCCAGAAGATCGTGAAGCTCGTGGCCTAATAGCCACGAGCGGGAAGTAGCGTGTAGTGAGTAGCGAGTAGCGAGCATACCAAGCCTCGGATCGCCAAAACCGCCCGCCTCGTCCCGCTCATTCCGCCTCCTCACTACTCGCTACCCGCTACTCACTACTTTTCAAAAAATGAGCATTCTCATCTCCGCCGAAACCAAGATCCTCGTCCAGGGCATCACCGGTGCCTTCGGCGCCAAGCACGCCCAACTCTCCCTCGACTACGGCACGCAGCTCGTCGCCGGCGTCACTCCCGGCAAAGGCGGCCAGTTCTTCGAACACGCCGGCCACAAGGTGCCGATCTTCAACTCCGTCCACGAAGCCGCCGCCGCCACCGGCGCGACCGTCTCCGTGATCTTCGTTCCCCCGCCCTTCGCGGGCGACGCCATCCTCGAGTGCGTTGACGCCGGCCTCGACCTCGCCGTCTGCATCACCGAGGGCATTCCGATCAAGGACATGATCCGCGTGAAGCGCGCCATCGCCGGCAAGAAGACCCGCCTCATCGGCCCCAACTGCCCCGGCCTCGTCACCCCCGGCACCGGCGACAAGAGCAGCGGCGGCTGCCGCATCGGCATCGCCCCCGGCTACATTCACAAGAAAGGCCACGTCGGCGTCGTCTCCCGCTCCGGCACCCTGACCTACGAGGCGGTTTTCCAGATCACCTCCAAGGGCCTCGGCCAGTCCACCTCCGTCGGCATCGGCGGCGACCCGGTCAACGGCACCAGCCACCTCGACGTCATCAAGCTCTTCAACGAGGACCCCGACACCAAGGGCATCATCCTCATCGGCGAGATCGGCGGCAGCGCCGAGGTCGAGGCCGCGCGCTGGATCAAGGCCAACTGCACCAAGCCCGTGGCCGGTTTCATCGCCGGCGCCACCGCGCCCGCCGGCCGCCGCATGGGCCACGCCGGCGCCATCGTGGGCGGCCACGAGGACACCGCCGAAGCCAAGATCGCCGTCTTCCAGGAATGCGGCATCGAAGTCGCCGCGACCCCCTCCGACATGGCCGACGCCCTCCTCCGCGCCGCCGCCAAAAAAGGCGTCTCCCTCGCCTGAGCATAACTGTAGGGCGGGGTCGCCGCACCCCGCCGCTTAATGCCCAGCCCCCGCCGCCCCGCGCGCCGGGGGCTTTTTGTTGTTTCGCACCCGCCCTCCAAATAAAGCCAACCTACATGACCGCTTCACATTCATCCGATTCCAGTCGGTGGAAGAGTAACGCCATCCGCGGCTTCAATCTACTTTGTGCCACCGCAACGCTTGGGGTCTTCGCCATGTTCGCGTTCAATCACTGGACATCGCCAGCCGGCACACCGCCCGCTCTCGATGCGCTACTCATGCTGCTTAGTTTCGGAGGCCCTGCATGGCTGCTGTTATCCCAAGTTCGCAGCTCGCGTGCCCGCATGCTCCCATGGGTGGCCATGATCATGAGTGGAGGGGCCTTCCTGCTTTGGCTAACCATCGATGATGCTGAAATACGCTACCCGACGAATCACCCAGCTCTCCAAAACGATTTTCCCGACGCCGCCGCCTCCTATCAGCTAACCCTGCGCTACAACCATCGGTCGCCCAACCCAGACAAGCACCCGCCGACCGTCACCCCGCTGACCTATCCATCGCTGTATTCCCAACCAGACTCCCGCGAGAAATGGTTGCTCTTCGTGCGCGAGAACCAGTCCACCATAGAAACACAATGGGACGAGGCGAAGCCGCTACTCAGCTGGTTTAGTGAAATGGCCGATGCCGAAGCGCTCGCGGACATGACCAATGCGTTTCACGACCCCCTTCCGGATTTCCAAGCGATCCGCACCGCCATGCACGCTATCAGTGCTCAGGCGACATTGCTCGCCATTGATGAAAAAGGGGACGAGGCCATACGAACCCTGCTGCCGCTGCTCTCCGTGGGGGAAAAATTGGAAACACATTCGCGAACCTTGGTGCGACGCATGATCGCAATCGTGATCCAACGTCACACGCTCGCTGCCATAGATTTGGTGCTCGACCACAACACCCTATCTGAAAGCACTCGCGCTGACCTTACTCGCGTTCTGGAATCTGCTGACGATCCGGAGAAAGGGGCACGCCTACTCCTGCTTTGTGAGCACGATACCTTCAGGGATTTTATTCTCGGCCTGAATAACAACGCTGCCGCAGATCTGCCCATAGATACGCCGACTGCCCACCGGGGGACTTTCGGCTTGTTCTATAATCCTGTTCGAACGGCCAATCTTTACGGCGAATACATGCACGCTGGGGCGGAGGCATTGGCACGAAGAAATTTAATCGAGATCAAACGCCTGAATGATCACTGGCACGAAACCAACTGGCTTGGCCGACCGGGCAAGAATCACGTCGGGCGACTCCTCCTAAACATAGGACTTCCTGCCTACGGGAAAATCGCGGAATCCTACTGGGACACTCACGACCGCCGCCAAGCCCTGCTCGCGCGCCTCTGAATGAGATCCCTTGCCTGATCCACTCCCCGTAGGCTTGAACGTGAGTTCAAGTCTGCCCCCGCCCCCGCCGCCCCGCGCGCCGGGGGCTTTTTGTTTCCCATTTCCAAGCACCGCACCACAGCCCATTACCACGCCCATGCTTTCCCACCTCCGCCGCCTCGGTCGCGCCGCGATTACGCTACTACTCGCGCTCTTGCTCCTGCTCGTCGGCGTCTTCGCCTACAACTATCTACGCCACCCCGCCACCGGCTCGGCCTCGACCGGCATCCGCGTTTTGCTCGCCAGCCTCTTCGTCGCCGGCCCGGCCTGGATCTTATTCGCCCGCTTCCTCCCCGCGCGCCGCCCCGCCCTGCCTTGGCTCGCGCTCCTCGCCAGCCTCGCCCTCTTCCTCGGCTGGCTCGCCACGGACGACGCGACCATCCGCCACGATCCCGATCACCCCGCGCTGCGCTCGGACTTTCCCGAAGCCGCCGCCACCCACGCGCTCGTGCTGCGTTATTCGAGAAACACGCCCGACTCACTCCACGACACGTTCACCGCGTCCAAACTTATTTTTCCCGAACTCAACGCCGAACCCGCCAAGCGGGAAAAATGGACCGCATTCATAACCGAGAATCGCGCCGCCATCGAGACGCGCTGGACCGAGCTGCAACCGCTCCGAGACTGGTTCGACGAAATGTCCGCCGCACCCCGCCTCGGCGACCTCACCACCAACTTCGACGACCCTATTCCCGCCTTCGCCCCCATGCGCGACGTCGCCCGCTTCGCTGCCGCGCAAGCCTGCCTTCTCGCGCTAGAAGACCAACGCGATGAAGCGGTCGCCCTGCTCATTCCTGTCTTCGACGCCGCGCAAAAATTGGAAGCCAACGCCCGCACCCTCGCCCGCCGCATGGTCGCCATCACGCTTCAGCGCCAAACTCTCAGCGCCCTCGAATACGTTCTCGATCAAGGCGAACTCTCCGCCACCGCCCTCAACGAACTCTCCCGCGTCCTGCGTTCCTCGTTTCAAGATCCCGCCGAAGGCGCGCGCCTGCTCTGTCTCGCTGAATACGCCATCCAGAGCGATCTCCTCCTCTCACCCCGCCTCCATCAGGTCGATTTCGGAGCCAATCCCCGTTCATTTAACATCTCACGCTTGGCGTCCTTTTTCCTCTACAGCCCTAAAGCCACCGTGAACCGCGCGGGAGACATCCTTCACGCCATGGCCGAAGCCGGCGCAACCAGGGACAAAGCCGCCTGGCAAAAGCTGGACAATCAGATTGGGGCCAACTTCCCCCCGTCCCGTTTTCTCGCCAAAAACCTGGTCGGCACCCAGCTCGTCGATCTCGCTCTCCCCGCCTACAACAAAGTCATCGAAGCCTATTGGGACATTCACGACCGCCGCCAAGCCCTGCTCGCCCGCCTCTGATTCACACCCGCGCTTCCCAAACCCGCGCCACCCCAAGCTTGTCCCCCCGCCGCAAACCCGGCCTTCTCTCCCCCACTCAACCATGGCCAAATCCAAGTCCGCCCGCGCCGCCCGCTCCTCCGCCTCGAAATCCGACTCCGTCGTCGTGCCGCCCTTCCTCGCCGAGCTACTCGCCGCCCGCTCGCCCTCCGGCGCCGAGCACGAGGCCCAGGCCGTCTTCGACGCCCACGTAAAACCCGCCGCCGACACCTACGAGAACGACACCATCGGCAACCGTATCGCCACTTTGAATACAGCCGGCGACCCCGTGCTCATGTTCGCCGGCCACATCGACGAACTCGGCCTCCAGATCAGCTACGTCAACAAGGACGGCTATCTCTACTTCAACACCATCGGCGGCCACGACCGCATCATGATCCCCGGCCGCCGCGTCGTCATCTCCACCCAAAACGGCCCCGTGCTCGGCGTCACCGGCAAGCGCGCCATCCACCTCATGGACGAGGCCGACCGCAAAAAAGCCCCCGAGGTCCACGAGATGTGGATCGATATCGGCGCGAAGTCCAAAAAAGAGGCCCTCGCCCGCGTGCGCATCGGCGACGTCGCCACCCACCAACCGGGCTTCGAACTCCTGCACGGCAGCATCGGCGTCGCCCGCGCCTTCGACGACAAGGTCGGCGCCTACGCAGTCGGAGAAGCCCTGCGCCGCCTCGCTTCGCAAAAGAAAAAACTCGTCGCCCGCGTCGTCGCCGTCGCCACCGCACAGGAGGAGATCGGCACGCGCGGTGCCACCACCGCTGCCTACGCGGTCAACCCGCACCTCGCCGTCGCCGTCGATGTCGGCCACGCCACCGACCACCCCGATTGCGACCAGCGCAAATACGGCGAGACCAAGCTCGGCGGCGGCCCCATCATCTGCCGCGGCCCGAACATCAATCCCTTCATCTACGACCGCCTCGTCGCCTGCGCCGAAAAGCTCGGCATCCCGCACCAGTTCGAGGCCGAGCCCCGCCCCACCGGCACCGACGCCCGCGCCATCCAAATGGGCCGCGGCGGCGTCGCCACCGGCCTGCTCAGCATCCCGCTCCGCTACATGCACACCCCCAGCGAGCTGGTGGACCTCGAAGACATCGAGCACACCGTGCAACTCCTCGTCGCCTTCGCCCTCAGCCTGCGCAAAGGCGAACACGGCCGCTGGTAACCCGC
>CAZOGV010000023.1:12705-23386 GCA_964579225.1 uncultured Akkermansia sp.
CGCCCGCCCGCGTCGCCAAATCCGCCAACGCCGCGCGACTCACCTTCCCCCGCGCATCGCGCGGCCACGCCGCCGCCGACACCCACACGTAACGCTTCGGCCGCTTTGCTGGCGCCAGCGTCTCCGTCAACGCCGCGCGCAAAGCGGGCTCCGCCGACGCGTCTCCGCAGACCAGCGCCACCACTTCGCTCCCCCACTCCGCGCTCGGCGCGCCCGTCACCGCCACGTCCGCCAACGCCGCCCCGCCCGCCGCGCGCAAGGCCGCCTCCACCTCCGCCGGATTCACCTTCTCCCCGCCAGAAATAATCAAGGCGTCCGCCCTCCCGCGCACCCGCAAGCGCCCCGCCGCGTCCAACTCCGCCACATCGTCCGTGCGCCACGCGCCCGCCGCGCGCGTCTCCGGCCAGTATCCAAAAAACAAGGACGCAGCGTCGATCACCAGTCGCCCCTCCACGTCCGTCGCCAGCCAAGCATGCGGCAGCGGCGAACCGCTCGAATCGTCGCCCGCCAAAAACTCCTCCGGCCGCTGCGCCGCCGCCAACGCCGCCGTCTCGGTCATGCCGTAACACATCGCCACCGGCACCCGCGCCGCCCGCGCCCGCGCCAACAAGTCCGGCCACGCCGGCCCGCCTCCCACCAACACCGCGCGAAACCCGCGCAACCACGCCTCCGCCTCCACGTCGCCCAGCAGCCTCGCCAGCTGCGTCGGCACCAGCGAAATAAACGCCCCCTGCGCCCCGACCCTCGCTCCCCGCACTTTCCCCGCCTCCACCTCCTTCCACTTCAACGCCCGATACGTCCCGCCCGTCCACACGCAGCGCGCCCAAGCCATCAACCCGCTCACATGCCACGCCGGCAACACGCCCACCGCGTCCACCCGCCCGACGCCGAAATGCGCGCAAAACCCCTCCACCGCCGCGCCCAACGTGAACTCGTCGTGCCGCGCCAGCTTCATCGCGCCGGACGAGCCGCCCGTCGGCACGCACAACCACCCGCGTTTCCCGTCCCAGTTATCCGGCCGCCGTTCCGCCAGCGCCGCCCACTGCGCGCGCTCGCGTTCGCCCCAGCCCGGATCAACCAGAAAACACGCGCCTTCGCGCTCCACCAGCGCCTCGCCCGCGAACTCCCGCAACCGTGCGATCAGTTCAACGCGTTCCACAAGGCCTCCGGGTTGATCCGCTCCACATCCTCGCGCCGCACAAAGGGTCCGCTCCACGGCGCGTTCGCCGCGTCCTCGCCGAACAAAGGCCACACCCCGTAACCCAGCGCCCGCCGCTCCGCCGCCGCGCGCCCCTCGCGCTCCGCCCACGCAAACGCCAGCCGCAATCCCGCCCGCGCTCCCGCGCACGTCTCCAGCGCCGAGCCAAAAACCACGTCCGCCTTCGCCCGCGCCAACTTTTCCAACACAGCCTCCGGCTCGCCCAGCAGCGCGGGCTTCACCACCCACACGCCCTGCCAATCCATCGCCAACCACTTCTCCACGTCGCGCGCACCCGTGATGGATTCATCGAGCGCGATCTTCACCGGAAAATCCTCCGCCAACCCGCGCAGCAAATCCTCCCCTGCCTTCGATTCCGTGACCACGGGTTGCTCCACGTATTCGATCATCGGCCGCTCCACCGCGCGCGCCAGCCAGCCCTCCGCGACCTTGCGCGACCAGGCTCCATTCGCGTCCAGCCGCAGCTTCGCGCCTTTCGGCAGCGCCCCGAGCAAATCGTCCAAAATCGCCCACTCGTCCGCCGCCTCCCCCACGCCGACCTTCCACTTAAACGTGCGAAACCCCAGCTCCAGCCGCGACTCCACCGCCCCGAGCACCGCCCGCCCCGCCGGCAACAATCCCGCCACCGGCAAAAACTTCACGCCCGCGGCCGCCTCCGTCACCGCCCCCTCATCACTCTCCCCGCTCCCCACCGCTCCGCCCATCGCCGCCGCCAGCCCTGCGCGCGCGCTCACGCACTCCGCCGGCACTCGCGCGAGCGCGTCCTCCAGATCCGCCGCCTCGCCCCGCAGCCCCGCCAGCGCCGCGCCCGCCTCCGCCACCGTCTCGGTCCCGAACCACGAAATCGGCGCAACCTCACCCCAACCCACCGCCCCCGCTTCCGCCCCACTCGCGTCGATCCGCACCGCACGCACCAAAAACCCTTCGCGCTCCGCCCACGGCCCGTGCGCCGTGCGCACCACCGCCCGAAAAGGCAGCCGATAGGCGCGATGCTCGATTTTCCACATGGTTGACAACACGTTCCCGCCACCATCCGCCCCCGCCCGCCCGCGTCAACTCCCCCGTCTCAACCAACCCGACGTGTAACCCAATAGGTTACACCATCGCTATTCTCCCAGGCATCCACCCGGCCTCGTGTAACCTATTGGGTTACACATTGCCGTTCCTCCGCCGCCGCGGGCGACGACTACCGCCACACCGGATCGACGACCGAGAAATCATTTGCGCGCCGCCCCCGCGCGCCTACTCATTCCCCGGCAACTCATGAATCCAGTTGCCACGTCCTCCGCCTTCGCCGCCGACGAAGATTTTTATCTCCCGGCCGAAAAATTCTTCCCCGCGAATCTGCCCGTCGCCCTCACCTTCGACGACGTCTCCCTCGCCACCCTCTACTCGGACATCCTCCCCAAGGATGCCGACACCGGCACCGCCCTCTCCGAGGCGCTCCGCCTCTCCATCCCTGTCGTGTCCTCCGACATGGACACCGTCACCGAGTCCCGCATGGCCATCGCCATGGCCCTCAACGGCGGCCTCGGCCTCATACACTACAACATGCCGGCCAAGGATCAGGTCAAAGAAGTCGCCCGCGTAAAACGTCACGTTCACGGCCTCATCCAGGACCCCATCACCGTCGCGCCCGACCAACTCATCGGCGACATCCTGGCCCTGGTTGAAATCAAAAAATACGGCTTCCGCACCTTCCCCGTGCTCGACGCCTCCGGCAAACTCGTCGGTCTCCTGCCCGGCTCCGCCGTCCGCGAGCGCTACAAATCCCGCACCGTCGCCCAATGCATGACCCCGCGCGGCGACCTCCTCACCCTCAACACCCGCCAACTCCAGCCCGACCCGATAAAAGCCGCCGACGCCTTCTTCACTGAAAACATCGGCATCCACAAAATCCTCGTCGTCGACGACCACGATCACCTGCGCAGCCTCGTCACCTTCTCCGACGTCGATCGCATCATCACCGACGCCAAGAGCCGCCGCAAACCCGCCCGCGACTCCGATTTCCGCCTCGTCGCCGGCGCCGCCATCGCCCCCGTGCGCACGCCCGACGGCGCGCTCGACCGCGACAAAATCCTCGACCACGTCGGCCACCTCGTCGCCGAGCACATCGACGCCGTCGCCATCTCCACCGCCCACGGCCACACCGCCGGCGTCGGCGACATGGTCAAAATGATCCGCGCCGCCTACCCCGCCCTCACCATCGTCGCCGGCAACGTCACCTCCGGCGCGGGCGTTTCCTACCTCGCCGACTGTGGCGCCAACGTCATCAAAGTCGGCCAAGGCCCCGGCTCCATCTGCACCACCCGCATCGTCGCCGGCGTCGGCATCCCGCAGCTCACCGCCCTCTACGTCGCCTCCAAGGCCGCGCAGGCCAAGGGCGTAAAAATCCTGGCCGACGGCGGCATCACCAAATCCGGCGACATCGTCAAAGCCCTCACCCTCGCCGACGCCGTCATCCTCGGCGGCCTGCTCGCCGGCTGCAAAGAAGCCCCCGGCGAGATCATGGAGATCAACGGCAAACTCTATAAACAATACCGCGGCATGGGCTCCCTCGCCGCCATGCAAGCCGGCAGCGCCGCCCGCTATGGCCACGACAAAACCGACAAGACCCGCAAGCTCACCGCCGAGGGCATCGAGGCCCTGAAGGAAGTATCCGGCAGCACCGACGACGTGTTGGCCAACCTCGTCGGCGGCCTCCAAAGCGGCATGGGCTACCTCGGCT
The DNA here is from genome assembly GCA_964579225.1 of uncultured Akkermansia sp. GTDB lineage: Bacteria > Verrucomicrobiota > Verrucomicrobiia > Opitutales > Opitutaceae > IMCC26134_A. The sequence continues at coordinate 16,653 of CAZOGV010000023.1, forward strand.
CCGGCGACCTCGCCACCCTCCGCCAAAAAGCCCGCTACATCCGCGTGAGCCCCGCCGGCCAAAAAGAGGCCTCCCCCCACGACGTCATCGAGGTCAAAGCCGGTCCCAAGGGCTGAGATCCTTCGCACCGCCCCCGCGCTCGCCTTTTCGCGCCTCATCGCCATCCTCCCCCTCATGAAACGCGTCGAAGGCAACATGCTGATCGTCGGCACTCCCCCCGCGCACACCCCGTGGCAAGCCGCCCGTCGCAACCAGCGCCGCGCCGCGTTGCTGGCCCCACGCCCCTCGGCGCGGCCCGGTGTTTTCCTCTTCAAAAGCCATCAGGAAGCCGACCAATGGATGATCGAGAAACAAGTAGCCGCATCCCTGAAGAGGAGGACGTAATCGCGATCGCCGCCGCGCTAAACCAGCACGGCGTGCGCTACGTGATGGTCGGAGGTTGGGCCATGAATTTTCACGGCTGCACCCGAACCACCAACGACATCGACCTGCTGATCGCGCGCGATCTGGCCAATCAAGCCTTGGTTAAAAAAGCCCTCGAATACCTCCCCAACCAAGCAATCAAAGAACTCGGCGACGAGGACATCGCCCAATGGGTGGTCGTGCGGGTGTTCGATGACATAACCATCGACATCATGACCGAGGCGTGCGGCCAGAGCTATGACGACATCTCGCGAGACATAGTCTGGCACGAGGTGGACGACATAAAAATCCCCTTCGCCAGCCCGGCTTCCATGCTGCTCATGAAGCAAAGCTACCGCGAAAAAGACGCGCTTGATCGTTCCTACCTCGAACGCCTGCTCGCGACCTCGCCAAATCCCCCCAAGGGCTGATCCGCCCACACCCACCCGCCAACGGTCCTTCGTCATTAGGCATTTCTCATTCGTCATTCGTCATTCCGCCAACGGCGGTTCCATCCTTGCCCCGCCCCCCGGCGGGGCTTTTTGCTTACCGTTTTTCCCGAAGCCATGCCCCTTCTGCCTTTCACCAGCCGCCTCATCGCCGACGTCGGCATCTCCCTCGGCGACGAGGGCAAGGGCCGCCTCATCCCCGAGGTCGTGCACGAACTCGCCGCCTCCGCCCACCCCGTCACCATCGTCCTCAAGGTCAACGGCGGGGCCAACTCCGGCCACACCGCCGCTGGCGTTAAACTCAACCTCCTGCCCTCCGGCGTCGTTGAAAAAAAGATCCCCGTCCTCGCCATCGGCGCCGGCGTCGTCGCCGACCCGCGCAAGGCCTGGTGGGAAGCCCAGCCCCTCGAACGCAAGGGCTACAACGTCCTCGCCCGCCTCGTCATCGACGAGCGCACCATGGTCTCCGATTTCAGCCACCGCCTCCTCGACCTCGCCTGGGAAGACTACCGCGTAAACGTCCTCGCCGAGGAGCCGCGCGGCTCCACCGGCCGCGGCATCACCCCCGCCTACCAGGACGAGGTCGGCCAGTGGCAGATCACCTACGCCGACTTCCTCGGCCCCCGCGCCGACTTCGCCCGCAAGCTCTCCCAACGCGCCGACCGCGCCCTCCGCACCATCCAGCACGTCTGCCAGGTCTCGGCCGACACCTTCGCCGGTTTCTTCGACAAACTCTCCCAAGCCGAGGCCCGCGCCAACACCGAGGCCCTCGAACTCGGCGCCTTCACCGCCGACGAATTCGATTTCACCGTCTTCCGCGGCGCCGAGCCCTTCACCCTCAACCTCGACGTCCTCGTCGAGACCTACTGGCAGGCCGGCCAACGCCTCGCCAAAAACATCGGCGAGGTCCGCGAACTCGTCCTCCGCGAACTCCACGCCGGCCACACCATCCTCGGCGAATTCGGCCAGGCCTACTGGCTCGACAAACGCCACGGCTACTCGCCCAACGTCACCGCCTCGCACACCTTCACGCCCGAGTTTTTCGAGAGCGCCGGCATCCCCGTCCAGACCATCCACACCATCGGCGTCGCCAAGGCCTACGACACCAAGGTCGGCACCCACGTCTTCCTCACCGAGATGGACGACGCCCACCCGCTCGCCGTCCTCCTCAAAAAACTCGAATTCGGCACCAGCACCGGCCGCCAGCGCATGGTCGGTTGGTATGACGCCGTGGAAAAAGGCGACGCCCTGCGCTACGGCGGTTTCCAAGACGCGATGATCAACAAGCTCGACGCCCTCACCCACCGCGGCGAGTGGAACAGCGAACTCCTCATCTGCGTCGCCTACGAAGACGCCGCCGGCAAACGCTACCACCACGTCCCGCGAAACGACGCCGTGCGCAAAGCCCTCCGCCCCGTTTACGAAAGCTACGCCGGCTGGAGCGAAGACATCGCCCACGTCCGCCACTTCGCCGACCTGCCGGTGAACGCGCAAAAATACGTCGGCGGCATGGTGCGCTCGATGTTGGCCGTCGCCTACCACGGAGACCGCTGGCCGCACGAAAGCCGCCTGCCGAACCTCCGTTACCTCGGCGTCGGCCCCGAGCCCTCCCAGATCATCAAAGACGTCCCCCCGACCTCCGAGCTGATCCGCCTCTGACCTGGAGGGACGACCTCCGTGTCGTCCGTTCCCTCCCGCCGCCCCTGGGAGCGCCGGCTCTTGTGCGCCGCAGGCGCATTCAGCCGGCATTCCGTTTCGCCCCCCGGCCTTCCCATCGGCCCCGACTCGCCGCCCCCGTTTTTCGTCCCCGCGAGCTGGCGTTCGAGCGCCCGCTGCGTTGCTTCGCCGCGTCCATGACCGCGCCTCTCGCCTCTCCCGCCTCTCCCGCCGCTCCCGCCCTCGCCGTTTCCCTCGTCGTCAAATCCTACGGCCCCCGCCGCGTGCTCGACGCCGTCTCCTTCGACGTCGCCCCCGGCGAACGCGTCGCCCTCACCGGCCCCTCCGGCAGCGGCAAGACCACCCTGCTCAACTGCCTCGGCGGCGTGGACCGCCCCGACTCCGGCGAGATCCGCCTGCTCGGCTCGCGCATCGACCAACTCGACCCCGACGCCCTCAACCTGCTCCGCCGCGAACGCGTCGGCACCATTTTCCAGTTCTTCCACCTCCTCCCCACCCTCTCCGCCGCCGAAAACGTCGAGCTCCCGCTCCAACTCATCAACACCCCCGCCGCCGAGCGCCGCTCCCGCGTGGACACCCTCCTCGCCCGCGTCGGCCTCTCCGCCCGCTCCCACGCCCTGCCCTCCCAGCTCTCCGGCGGCGAACAACAACGCGTCGCCATCGCCCGCGCCCTCGTCCACCGCCCCGCCCTCCTCCTCGCCGACGAACCCACCGGCAACCTCGATACCGCCAACGGCGCCAACATCCTCGCCCTCCTCCGCGAACTCACCGACGAAACCCGCACCGCCCTCGTTCTCGTCACCCACAGCGAGGAGGCAGCAGCCATCTGCCACCGCCGCGTCCGCCTCCGCGACGGCCGCGTCGTAACCGAATAACGGATACAGCGCCCGGCCATGCTCTCGCTCCTCCTCCGCCGTTTCAGCCTCCGCCACGCCCGGCTCGCCCCCGGGCAGACCGCGCTGCTCGTGCTCATCCTCGCCCTCGGCGTCGGCGTGTTCACCGCCGTGCGCCTCGCCAACCGCGCCGCCGTCTCTTCCTTTACCCACTTTACCGACACCCTCACCGGCCAGTCCGACTGGATCATCCAGGCCCCCGTCGGCCCCCTGCCCGAGTCGGTCCTCCCCGAACTCCGCGCCGCCCTCGCCGACCTCGCCGTCCAGATCCACCCCGTGCTCGAAAGCACCGCCGCCGAGCCCATCCCCGCCGACGCCCCCGATTCCGCCCGCTTTGGCCGACGCACCTTTACCCTTCTCGGCGTGGACATCGTCGCCATCGCCAACCTCGCCGCCCAACAAGCCGCCGCCGACCCGTTCTTCGCGCCCGAGTCCCCCCGTAGCGGAACGACGGAGTCGTTTCGTCCCGAAGCTCCGACGGAGTTGTTTCGTTCCCCCGCCCCCACCTTCTTCGACCTCTTCGCCCCCGAGCCTCTCGTTTGGATCAGCCCCGCCCTCGTCGCCGAGCCACCCGAGCACCTCGACCTCGTCATCAACGACGCCCCCGTGCGCCTGCGCGTCGCCGGTTTCATACCCCGCGCCCCCGAGGCCCCCGCCGCGCCCGCCAACCTCATCGTCCTCGATCTTCCCCAACTCCAACGCCTCGTCGGCCGCGAAGGCCGCATCGACCGCCTAGAATTCGTGCTCGAACCCGGCCACGCCCTCGACGCCCGCCGCGCCGAAACCGGCCGCCTCCTCGAACAACTTGGCTCTCGCCCTCCCCGTAGCGGAACGGCGGAGCCGTTTCGTTCCGACTCGGCAATCGACCCCGACCCGCAAGTTCGTATTACGAACATCGGCCCCGACTCCGCCCCCCGCTGGCTCGTCACCACCCCCGGCGCGCGGCGCGACACCGCCGAGACCATGACGCAGGCCTTCCGCCTCAACCTCACCGTCCTCTCCCTCATCGCCCTGCTTGTCGGCCTCTACCTCGTTTTCCAAGCCCTCGACGGCGCCGTCATGCGTCGCCGCGCCGAGATCGCCATCCTGCGCTCCCTCGGTGTGGACGCCCGCGCAATCCGCCGCGCCTGGCTCGCCGAGGCCGCACTGCTCGGCCTCGCCGGCGGCGCGCTCGGCCTCCTCCTCGGCTGGGCCGGCGCGCAATTCGCCGTCCGCGCCGTCGGCCAGACCGTCAACGCCCTCTACTACGCCACCAGCGTCGAGGCCGCCCAACTCGCCCTGCCCGAAGCCGCTCTCAGCCTCGCCGCCGGCGTCGTCGCCAGCGTGCTCGCCGGCTGGGCCCCCGCCCGCGTCGCCGCCGAGACCCCACCCGCCCAGGTTCTCGTGCGCGGCGCGCCCGGTGCCATCGGCGGACGCTGGCTGCGCAGCCCCGCCCTCGCCCTCGGCGCGCTCGCCCTCGGTGTAATGCTCACACAACTACCTCCGCTCGACCTCGGCGGCGGCACCCGCTTCCCGCTCGCCGGCCACCTCGCCGCCCTTTGTGGCATACTGGGCGGCGGCGTGCTCGCTGCCCTCGCCATTCCCGCCCTCGGCCGCGCCCTGCGCCCGCTCGCCGCGCGCTCCGCCGCTTGGCGCGTCGCCCTAGGCCACATCTCCCGCCCCACCGGACGCCATCGCCTCGCCGCCGCCGCCCTCGTGTGCGCCATCGGCATGGCCGCCGGCATGGCCATCCTCGTCGCCAGCTTCGAGACCTCCGTGCGCACCTGGGTGCAAAGCTCGCTCCAGGCCGACCTCTTCCTCTCCAGCTCCGGCGCGCAATCCGCCACCGCCAACAACCGCCTCGCTCCCGCCACCTGGCGCGCCCTCGCCGCCCACCCCGCCGTCGCCCGCGCCTCCGCCTTCACCGCCCACCCGCTCACCCTCGACGGCAAACCCACCACCCTCGGCGGCGGCGACCTCGCCGCCCAGGCCTCGCGTGGCGGCTTCCTCTGGGTCGGCGCCCCGCCCTCCCCCGCCGCCCTCGACCCCGCGCAAAACGCCGGACTCGCCCTCGTGAGCGAAAGCTTCTCCGAGCGCTTCCGTATCCGCCGCGGTGATACAGTCGTCATCCCCACGCCCGCCGGCCCGCAAACCTTGCAAATAGCCGCCGTCTTCGCCGACTACGGCAACGAGCGCGGCACCCTCCTCGTGGATCGCGTCCACACCGTGCGCTGGTTCGCCGATGATCACGCCACCAGCCTGGCCCTCGACCTCGTGCCCGGCGCGAACGCCGAAACCGTGCGCGCCGAACTGCTCGCCGCCCACCCCGGCGTTTCCATCTTCACCAACTCCAGCCTGCGCGCCGAGGTGCTGCGCATTTTCCGCCAGACTTTTTCCATCACCTATGCGCTCCAAGTCATCGGACTCTTCGTCGCCGTCACCGGTCTCGCGCTCAGCCTCGTCAGCGTGCTGCTCGACCGCCGCGACGAACTCACCACCCTGCGCGCCATCGGCTTTCGGCGCGCCGAGATCGCCCGCGCCACCGCCATCGAGGGAGGCGTGCTCGCCCTGTGCGCCACCGCCGCCGGCCTCGCCCTCAGCTTCGCCCTCGGCTGGCTGCTCATCCACGTGATCAACAAACAAAGCTTCGGCTGGACCCTCGCCTTCGCCGTGCCCGTCGGCCAACTCGCCGCCCTCGCCGTGCTCGTCATCGGCACCGGCGTGGTTGTCAGCCACTTCGTCGGCCACTGGGGCGCCAACCTGCCGGCGGACCGGCAGGAATGACCAATGTCCAATGACCAATGCCCAATGAAATGAAGCCCATCCTTCGACTGCTCTGCGTATCGTGTCTTTTCCTGTGCTTCGTGGGCAACTCCGCCGAGATCCCAGCGCTCACCGCCGACGGCTTTGCCGTGCCGCGACCCAACCCCGCCTTCACCTTCCCGCGCGACCACGGCTCGCATCCCGACTTCAAGATCGAGTGGTGGTATCTCACCGGACACCTGTTCACCGCCGAACCCACGCCGCGCCGTTTTGGTTTTCAGGCTACGTTTTTTCGCTCCGCATCGCCACTAGCCACGGCAGCCCACCCCGCGCCCGAAGCCTTTGGAAACGCACAAATCTACCTCGCCCACATGGCGCTGGTGGACATCCGCACCGGTCGTTTTCTGCATCAAGAACGCCTCAACCGCGCCGGTTGGGACGCCGCCGCGTCCACCGAAACCCTCGACGTGCGCAACGGCGACTGGTCGCTGCGTTTCCTCGACGCCGCCGCCGAAAAAATGGAGCTCATCGGCGGCATCCGCGCCGACGCCCGCTTCACCCTCGCGCTCAC
>CAZOGV010000024.1:0-10432 GCA_964579225.1 uncultured Akkermansia sp.
TAGCGGAAACGCGGAGCGGTTTCGTTCGGATAATGCGCTAAATCCCGAAATGGCTACGCCATTCCGCTACACTCTACCCACCCACTGGAAACAGCGAGGAACCATTAATTTCACCGTATCCATCTGGCTAACAGATACTAGGCCAAGTTTAAGGCTAAGTCCGACAGGCTGCTAGGGAAGATGTATGCCTTCCTTCCCCTCGTTTCGCCTTTGTAACCATGCTCTGCCTATTCACAACCCCGAAGACATCTTTCACTCTCAAAGTGTAAAAGCGATTTCCCATTCTTAAGCCGCCTTTCGTTTTCAGATGAAAAATAGGCATGAGTCCGAGGCTTGACACGCCACGCGAAAAGTGTAAGTAAAATATAGTCAACAAGGAACCCCCTCAGGCATTTGATGGAAGCAGTGTTTATTAGCAAAGGATACCTATGAAAACGCAAAACCCCAAGATTTCCGCACCTTCGACCGGAACGTTAGCTGATTCTAAGCGCGTGTGCCGTTCCGCTTTCACGCTGGTCGAGCTACTCGTCGTCATCGTGATAATAGCCCTATTGGCTTCTTTGATTTTACTGTCTATTACGAAAGTACGGACAATGGCCAGAGGAGCCCACTCAGCGAATAATTTACGCATGATCGGCTCATCGCTGATCATGTATTCGGCCGATCATGATGGGAAGCTTCCCGTCGGAATCGGAGCCATCGGCGACTACCCCATACCGGGGGGAACACCTAATATTCAGGGACTCGTATTCTGGGATGATCAGCTGATGCTTAAGGGTTATTTGACTATAGAAACCCTCCGCTGCCCAGTTGCAGAATCCTTGGGTGTATACAATAGAATGACACCCCTACGTTCGCGTTTGCCAACGCCGCATGGATCGTGGATGTTGGGTTGGAGCAATCGGCAGTATGCTTACAATACTTTTTTAGCGTTTCCTGCTACTGATGGAGCGTTTATTCGTACAACCTCGATATCCCGCGCATTTAGAATAAGTCAAATTGCCCGCCCTTCCTCTTTAATCGCGGTGGCAACAGGAGATACATCTGAATTTGTCAACGAGGGGATAATCAGCGGTGGGAGAAACGTATGGCTTGTTGGGAGTAAATCCGCAGCAGGCAATGCCGTTCCCGGAATCCGAATAAATGGTGGTGGGCATTATTTATATCTCGACGGACATGTCAGCTATCATAAGCCGGATGCGATCAACACCACCGACAACCCCCAATTAGCCCATCTGTTTGATCCCCGAGAATAATCCTGGTTTTTTATAAAACCCTGTTTATTCGACTTTCTGAGTCTGCATGGCCTCCCCCCATACGGCAGCGACTGGAGACATAAATGGAGTTTTGCGTTTACGGCATCGGGTCGCAACCTTTTGAGTAATCATGGGGCTGCTTAGGATTATAGGGCTACTAAGGGTTCGTAAATAAATAACTGGCTCAACCTAACTTGATCTTTCGGCCGCTGGCGGTGTTGCTCGCTCCGTTACAGACCATTCTGGGATGCTCGCTAATTCTAATGCGCGTTCAAGTTGAGCCTCTGTGGGTAGGGACGGACCGCTGGGCCGTCCGCTCCGTTGGGCTCATCTTGAACGCGAAATAGAATTAGCGAGCACCTAGCCAACCGCCAAAATCTCGGCGTCATTTTAAGCCAGTTATTTATTTACGAACCCTAAGCGATCTGCCTACTTTTTGTTTTCGGCGCATTACTATAATTTGTTGAATAGAGAACACGGGTCCTTCGCTGTTGCGAATGGGCGCGCGAGAGGAGTCGCCCGGCAAGGACCTTTGCCTGCCAAGCAGCCAGCTACCGCTAACTTGGAAAACACAAACAAGGGCGCAGGCAAGATGTAGCACCGATCGCCGAACGGTGCGGTTCGGACAAACCGGTCGCCGAACGGTTCTACAGCGGCAGTCGCGCTCGTGGCGCGGCAACCCTGCCACGTCTCGCTTCATCCACTAAAAACAACAGGAAACCAATGGATGACGTGTAACGATGTAGGGTGTGTAACGATGTAGGGCCTTGCCGCCTTTTTAAGGCCTGCTCGCCATCGGCGTCACCGGTCCGCGCGGCCACTTCGAGGCCGACGAGACCGGCGACATCGTCGGTCCCCCAACGGCACCGTCGTCGCGCGCGGCGGGGTCACCTTCTCCGCCACCGACATCGCCCAGATCGCCGACCTCACCAGCGAACAATTAAACCCCCTTTTGCCCACACGAAAACGCCTCGAAATCGTCCACCACGACGATCTCGTCCTGCTCTAATGCCTGCCCACCCCGCTTGACCCTCCCGTCGCCACGAGCAGCTTGCGCGATGCCTAGACGCCTCACTCCTGAGCTGCTTGATTCGCTTCCTGCGGCTGCACCGGAGGCGCGCCACAGCCGTCGCGATCTCGCTCGCGTCAACCAGGTCATGGGCAACCACAAGTGGTTCGAGCGCAACCTCGCGGCGACCCACCGCCCCGGCGAGGCCGTGCTCGAGATCGGCGCGGGCGACGGCGTCCTCGCCCGACGCCTTGCCGCCGACGCGCTCGACCTCGCCCCGCCGCCGCCGGACTGGCCCTACACCGCGCGCTGGCATCGCGCGGATCTCCGCGCCTTCGACGCGTGGAGCGCCTACCCCGTCATCATCGGCAATCTCATCCTGCATCATTTCAACAATGATGAACTCGCCCGCCTCGGACCCATCCTAAGCCGCCACGCCCGCGCCCTGATTTTCAATGAACCCCGCCGCGCGCGCCGCTTCCTCTGGCTCTGGCGTATCGCCGCCCCGTTAGCAGGCGCGAACCACATCACCCGGCACGATGGTTACGTGAGCATCGAGGCCGGTTTCGCCCGGGATGAATTGCCCGCGCTGCTCGGCCTCTATCCCGCGCAATGGCATTGCCACGCCGAAACCACCAGCCTCGGAGCCTACCGCCTCGTCGCCCTGCGCCGCAAATGAACACGCCCCGCTCCATTGAGATCGTCGGCGGCGGCCTCGCCGGCCTTTCCCTCGGCCTCTCCCTGCGTCGGGCCGGCGTGCCCGTGATCGTTCACGAAGCCGGCACCTACCCGCGCCATCGCGTCTGCGGCGAATTCATCACCGGGCTCGACGCCAACACCCGCACGCGCCTCGGGCTCGATCCATTCCTCGCCAACGCGATCCATCACCACGAGGTCGCCTGGTTTCGTAGCGGCGCGCCTCTGCTCCGCCACCCCCTGCCCTCGCCCGCCCTCGCGCTCGGTCGCCACTCTCTCGATATCCGCCTCGCCGAGGCCTTTCGCGCCGCCTCCGGCGACCTCCGCGAACACTCGCGCCTAGATCCGCACAACGCCCCACCCGGCCGTGTATTCGCCCAAGGCCGCAGCCCCGCCGCCGACTCGCCTTGGATAGGCCTCAAATGCCATGCGCTCGGCCTCTCCACCACCGCCCCGCTCGAAGTCCACCTCGGCGCGCACGCCTACGTCGGCCTCTGCGCCATCGGCGACAACCGCGTGAACGTCTCCGGCCTCTTTCGCCGCCGCCCCGGCCTCTCGCTAGACCGCACTCGCGCCCTGCCCGCCTACTTGCGCGCCGCTAGGCTCGACGCGCTCGCCGATCGGCTCACCGCCGCCGAGATCGATCCCGAGTCGCGCTGCGCCGTCGCCGGTCTTGCCTTCGGCCGCGCCCCCGCGTCCTGCAACGAACCAGCCCGCCTCTCCCTCGGCGACGCGCACGCGCTCATAGCCCCCTTCACTGGCAACGGCATGACCATGGCTTTCCAGTCCGCCGCCCTAGCCCTTGATCCGCTGCTAGCCTGGACCCGCGATGAACAAAGCTGGCCCAAAACGGTGAGCCTTGTTCAAGGCCTCCTCGCCGCTCGTTTTCGCATGCGCCTCGGCTCCTCTGCCCTACTCCACCCCGCGCTGCTAAATCCTCGCGGCCAGGCCGGTCTCTCCGCCGCCGCCCGCACCGGGCTGCTTCCTGTCCGCACCCTTTACCACGCTCTTCACTGATGTTTCTCCACGCCCTTGCCACCGCCGTCCCCGAAACCCGCGCCACCCAGGCGCAGTGTTTGGGACTCATCTCCGCATCCGATGCCCACCGCCATCTCTCGCGCCGCTCCCGTCTCGTGCTACACTCCATCCTGCGCGGCGACAGCGGCATCGAGGGGCGCAACTTCGCCTTCGCCCCCATCGAACGCGTGTTCTCCGCCTCGGCAGACGACCTCAACGAAACCTTCCGACGCGAAGCCCCGCGCCTCGCCGCCCGCGCCCTCGAAACCGCCCTCGCCCAAATCAATCTGCACTCCGACCAAATCGACGCGCTCGTGATCTGCACCTGCACCGGTTACCTTTGCCCCGGCGTCACCAGCTACGTTTCCGAGCAACTCGGCCTCCGCTCCGACGCCTACCTGCAAGACCTCGTCGGCCTCGGCTGCGGTGCCGCCATCCCCGCCCTGCGCTCCGTGGAGGCCCTGCTCGCCGCCCGCCCCGACGCCACTGTAGCCTGCGTCGCGGTCGAGATTTGCTCCGCTGCCTTCTTCCTCGACGACGATCCCGGCGTGCTCGTCAGCGCCTGCCTCTTCGGCGACGGTGCCGCCGCCACTCTCTGGCGCACCGCGCCGCCCGCGCAAGGTCCTCACGCGGCCGCCCCGGTTCGTATCCACGGATTCAATACAATTCACATCCCCGCCGCGCGCGATAAAATCCGCTTCGAGCAACGCAACGGCAAACTCCGCAACCTGCTCGCCGCCGACGTGCCCGCGCTAGCCACATCGACCGTAGCGCGTCTACTCGCTACCGAACCCACCCACCTGCCCCCGCCCGTCCGCGTCATTGCCCACCCCGGCGGCCGCGACGTGCTCGACGCCCTCGAAGCCGCCCTGCCCGGCCACCGCCTCGACGCCAGCCGCCGCGTCCTCCGCGAGCATGGCAACATGAGCAGCCCGTCCGTGCTTTACGCCCTCGCCGACGCGCTGCGCGAGGGCCCGCCCGAGCCCGGCGCGGACTGGTGGCTAGTCGCCTTCGGAGCCGGTTTCTCCACCCACTCTTGCCGCCTCTCCCGTGCAATCGAAGCGTGACGCCCGCCGTCTCTGTCGCGTAACTCTTTCGCACCCGCATCGCATGAAAACCCTCGCCATCCTCAACGGCCCCAACCTCGACCGCCTCGGCAAACGCGAACCCGAGATCTACGGCCACGCCACCCTCGCCGACCTCGAAGCCTCCCTGCGCGCCGAATTCGGCTCTGTCGCGAAACTGGAGTTTTTCCAAAGCAACCACGAGGGCGAGCTGGTGGACAAAATCTCCGCCCTCGCCGAGGCGAAAATCGACGGCCTCGTCATCAACGGCGCCGCCCTCACCCACACCAGCGTCGCCCTGCGCGACGCCCTCGCCGGCAGCGGCCTACGCGCGGTCGAGGTGCACATCTCCAACATCTACAAGCGCGAGGAATTCCGCCACAAATCCCTCACCGCCCCAGTCTGCGTAGCCGTCATCACCGGCCTCGGCCTCGAAGGCTACTTCGCCGCCGTCCGCTACCTGTTGAAGTAAACCCGGTTTCCGCGTGGCACGGGCGTCCCGCCCGTGAAGCCCCCACCGCCCGCCCTCGCTTTGCCCTTGCGCGACTCGCCCCGGGTCGAAGCATCCCCAGCTCTTGTCCACCGAGATTCCAGACGCCGATCTCCGCATCAAGCTGCCCGTCTTTGAAGGGCCGCTCGACCTCCTGCTGTTCCTGATTCGCAAGAACGAGCTCGATATCTACGACATCCCCATCGCCTCGGTGACCCGCCAATACATCGAGGTGCTGCGCTCCATGCGTGAACTCGACCTCGATATCGCGGGCGAATTCTTCGTCATGGCCGCCTCGCTGATGGAGATAAAGAGCCGCATGCTCCTCCCCCGCGGCCAGGCCGCCCAAGGCGAGACCAGCGACAACGACCCGCTCGATCCTCGCTGGGAACTCGTGCATCAGCTTCTCCAATACAAAAAATTCAAAGAAGCCGCCGCCAAGCTCGACGAACTCGCCGCCTTCCAGCGCGACTTGCTCGCGCGCCACGTCTCCGTGCTTGCCGTCTCCGAGAACGAACGCCCGCTCAAGCCCGTTGATCGCATCGAACTCTGGAACGTCTTCAACATCGTCCTCCGCCGCCTCGCCGAGAAACTCGTCGTCGGCGAAATCAAGGGCGAGGAGGTCACCGTCTCCGATAAGATGGAGGAGCTCCTCGAACTCGTGAAGACGCGCAAAAGCTTCCTCTTCACCGAACTCTTCGAAGGCCACCTCGTCACCGTGCGCGTGCTCGTGGCGACCTTCATCGCCGTGCTGGAGCTCACTCGCTTGCGCAAACTTCGCATCAGGCAGGACGAGGCCTACACCGATATCCACGTCGACGCCGTCGATGAAAACGACCCCGGCCCCGTTCTCCTGCCGCCCGATCCCGCGCCCGAGACCATCGTCACCGCCGTGGCCGCCGTCGCCGCCGCCATCGAGGAACCAGCGCCTAAAACCGAAGATCTCGAAGACCAAGGAGCCGAAGGCACCACGATGGCCTCGATCCCCGAGGTCATGATTACCGCCCCCGCCACCGAAGTGGGGCATTCTTCCCCTCCCGGAATCGAGAACCCACTTGAAAGCGACGACGAAGCACGCACCTTAAACACGTGAGCAAGCGCGAGCCCAAGTCCCCCGTCCGAAAAACCGCCCCAACCAAACCCGCAGTTAAGGCCGGGTTGATCGGCGTGGGCCTCGACCACACCGACGGGCACAAACGCATAACCACCGGCGAACAATTCGCCCTTATCGGCGGCTCCGCCGAAACCCACGAGCGCATGGCCGAGACCACGATCAAGACCTTCGAGGAATTGAAGCGGCGTGACAAACGGCTCGAAAACGTGGATCCCCGAGAGCTCGCAGATATCATCCATAAATCCACCCCCCGCTAATTCGCCTTCGCTTCCCGCGCCCCGTTCCCCAAGCTTCCCTTTCCTCCTACCATGAGCAATCCCAACGAAACAACTACCCCTCCCGTCGGCTCCACCGAGCCCCAAGTCACCGCGCCAGTCGCCCCCAAACCCAAGCTTAATCTCAACGTCGCCCCCCGCTCCACCGTCTACGACGTGAACAAAGCCTCCGTGCAAAAAATCCCCGAACGCACCTACTCCACGGTCGTAACCGAAGACGACGGCCAGCCCTCCGCTATCATCACGATCATCGCCGGACTCGCCGCCGCAGCCGCCATCACTTTCGCCGTCCTCCTGTTCCTGAAAACCAAGTAAGCAACACACGAAAAACCACACCATGTCCGACGCCATCGCCCACTTCGACGAAGCCTCCTTCAAGACCGCCATCTCCGGCAGCACTCCCGTGCTGGTGGACTTCTGGGCCCCCTGGTGCGGACCCTGCAAAGCCATCGCCCCAATCCTCGATGAACTCGCCAAGGAATTCGCGGGCAAGCTCGTGATCGGCAAGGTCAACGTGGACGACAATGGCGATCTCGCCAGCACCTATGCCGTGCGCGCCATCCCCACCATCCTCCTCTTCAAAGGCGGCCAACTCGTCGAGACCCTCGTGGGCATGCAGTCCAAGGACAGCCTCAAGGCCAAGCTCGCCACTAAGCTCTGACGCGCATCCGAGACCGTCTCGCGTGCGCTCGATCAAAACCGGCCCCCGAAACGGGTCCGGTTTTTTTGCGAGTAGCGCAGGCGTCCCGCCTGCATCCTCGACGGTTCGGATACGGCGCCTACCCGCGCAACGCCGCCGCCCAAGCCTGCAACTTCGCCGCATCTTTTACCCCCGGCGCGCTTTCCACGCCGCTGTTCACGTCGAAAAAACGCGCGCCGCTTTGCCGCCGCGCCTCGGCCACGTTCTCCGGCGACAAACCGCCCGCCAACACCCAGGTCTTCCCCGGATGCGCCGTAGCCAGCGCGGCGAAGCCCGACCAGTCGCCCGTCTTGCCCGAACCGCCGAAACCGTCCGCATGGTAGGTATCGACCAAAAACGTGTCCGCCAGCAGCAGCCACGCCGCCGGAAACGCGACGCCCGGCGGCAGCTTCGGCGCGAGCCAGAGTTCGCGCGCGCCCACCGCCTCCGACCAGCCGCGCACCACCGTCAACGACAAATCCGCGCGCGCATGAATCTGAAACCGGTCAAACCCCGCCTCCTGCGCCCAGTCGAGCTCGTCCAACGTCGGCTCCACCATCACCGCCACGCGCTTGGGCCCGTGCGGCGCGCCCCGCGCCAACTCCGCCGCGTCGCCGAGCGCGAGATAGCGCGGCGACTTCGGATACAAATTAAACGCCAGAAAATCCGCGCCCAGCTCCGCCGCCAGCCGCGCATCCTCCGCCCGGGTGAGTCCGCAGACTTTGAACTGAATATCGCCAATCATGGTTTGGTCGTCGCGGTTTAGAACGCGTTCACGCTCGCGATGACGTGGTCCACCTGCGCGTCCGTCAGCTCGGGGAAAATCGGCAGGCTCAACACCGTCGCGCAGGCCCGCTCCGCCACCGGCATCGAGCCCTCGCCGTAGCCGAGACCCGCGTAGCAATCCTGCCGATGCAGCGGCACCGGATAGATCAAATCCGTGCCGACCTCGTGCTTCGCCAGATGGTCGCGCAACCTGTCGCGGTGCGGATGACGCAGCGTGAACTGGTGCCACACGCTCTCGCCCTCCGAACGTAGCCCGCACGGCAGCTTCGTATCCAGAAGCTTGATACCGTCCAGATAGCGCGTCGCGATCTCGCGGCGGCGCGCCGTCCAGGCCGCGAGGTGCGGCAGCTTCACGCCCAGCAACGCCCCCTGAAACCCGTCCATGCGGAAATTAAAGCCCACGTGGTCGTGATAATAGCGCCGACCCGAACCATGCACGCGCAGCAGTTTCGCCTTGGCGAAGAGTTCGTCGTTTTTCGCCACGAACGCCCCGCCCTCGCCACAGCCGCCGAGGTTCTTCGTCGGATAAAAACTAAAAGTGCCGCAGTCGCCGAGCAGGCCGACCGGCACGCCCTTGTATTTCGCCCCCACCGCCTGCGCGCAGTCCTCGACCACGAAGAGGCCGTGTTTTTTTGCGATGGCGAGGATCTCGTCCATAGGCGCGGGCTGGCCGAAGAGATGCACCGCCACGATGCCCTTGGTGCGAGGCGTGATGGCGGCCTCGATCTTCGCGGGATCGATATTAAAAGTCGTCTCGTCGATGTCGGCGAAGACCGGCGTCGCGCCCACGTAGCTCACGCCCCAGACGGTGGAGATGAAGGTGAAGGGCGGCACGATGACCTCGTCGCCCGACCCCCAGCCCGCGAGCGTAGCCGCAAGGTGCAGAGGCGAGGTTCCGCTGTTCAGCCCGAGCGCGCGCGGGTAGCCGAGCGTGGCGGAAAAGGCGTTTTCAAAGTCCTCCACATCCTTGCCGAGGCAGAAGCGGGTGGCGTCGTAGGTCGCCGCCAACGCGGCGAGCGCTTGGTCGCGTAAGGCGCGGTGCTGAAGCGAAAGATCGAGGAAGGGGACTTTCATGGATAACAAGCCTCCAGCTATCGCCGCGCGACGCCGCGCTGACAATCCGCGAAAAACAAAGAAGGCGTTGTAGGGCGGGGTCGCCGCCCCCCGCCGTGACGTGGTTGCTTTTCGGACGGCGGGGTGCGGCGACCCCGCCCTACAAAAAAGCCGCGCCCCTGAAAAGGGAGCGCGGCACCAAAAAATCAGCCAATAGGCGGTCCGCTTCAGCTGCGACGACCTGCGAGGATGATCAGCACGTGCAACAGCGAGCCCAGAGCGGCCACGAAGGCGGCGACATACGTGAGCGCGGCGGCGTTGAGCGTCTCGTTGACCCCGCGCATCTCATCCTGGTCGAGAATGCCGAGACCCACGAGCTGCTGCTTGGCGCGGCGGCTGGCGTCGAACTCGACCGGCAGGGTCACGAACTGGAACAAACAGATCACCGCCAGCGCGCCGGCGGCGATAAGGAGCAAGCTGTGGCCCAGATGGCCGATCAGGAAAATACCGGCGATGATCGCGTAGGTGGAGATGCTCGACGCGATCTGGGTGACGGGCACCAGAGTCTGGCGAACCGTCATCATGCTGTAGCCAACCTTGTGCTGGATGGCGTGGCCTGCCTCGTGCGCCGCGACGCCGAGGGCGGCGAGGCTGTGCCCGTGGTAGTTATGCTCCGACAAGGCCAGGGTCTTGGTCATCGGGTTGTAGTGATCGGTCAGCTGGCCGGGCACCTGCACGATTTTCACATCGGTGATGCCGGCCGAACGGATGACGGCCTCGGCCGCCTCGCGACCGGAGATGCCGCCGCGCGAGCCTATCTTCATGTTTTTCGAGTAGGCGCTGCGGATTTTCATCTGCGCGTAGAGGCCGAAAAGCATCGGGCCGGCGAAGAGAAGAAGAAGGTAGAGCATGTTCATGGTGTTAAAAAGGTGAGGTTATAGACGCGGCTACACACACTCGGGTTCCCCCGGTTTTCAAGTGGAACCGGCCAAA
>CAZOGV010000024.1:10532-22497 GCA_964579225.1 uncultured Akkermansia sp.
CCGGCCAAATCACCACTCGCGGTAATCTTCGCGACCGGCGCACCACACGCCGTCGCGAAAAGTTTTTTTAAGTTAGGCGAAAGCCCCTCAGATCGCGGGCACGTCCACCCACTTGCGCTGCGCCCAGCTGTCGAGCGCGAGCTCGGCGAGTTGCACGCCCTTCGCGCCTTCCTTGAGGGTCCAGGGGAAGGCTTCGTCCTTCACCACGTGACGAAGGAAGAGCTCCCACTGCACCTTGAAGGCGTTGTCGTAGAGCTGTTGGTCAGGCACGCGGTTCCAGCCGTCGCGATACTTGATCGGGCTGTCGATGTCGGGATTCCAGATGCAGCGCGGCGTGGCGGCCATCGACTGCGCCTTGCAATCGCGCAGACCGGCGACCGCCGTGCCGTGCGTGCCGTCCACGTGCAGCGTGAGCAGATCGTCGCGATCAACGCGCGTGGCCCACGAGGAGTTGAAGTGGCAGATCACGCCGTTGGTCAGCTCGAAGGTGGCGTAGGCGGCGTCGTCGGCCGTGCACTTGTAGGGCTTGCCCGCCTCGTCCCAGCGCTGGGGGATGTGGGTCGCGCCGAGACAGGTGAGGCTCTTGATGTCGCCGAAGAGATTCTGGATCACATACTGCCAGTGGCAGATCATATCCACGATGATGCCGCCGTCCTCTTCCTTGCGGTAATTCCACGAGGGGCGCTGCAACTTCTCGTGCTCGCCGGTGAACACCCAGTAGCCGAATTCGCCGCGCACGGAGAGGATCTTGCCGAAGAAACCCTGGTCGATCAGCCACTGCAGTTTCACCAAGCCGGGCAGCCAGAGCTTGTCCTGCACGACGCCGTTCTTAAGGCCGGCTGCCGTGACTTCGGTGTAAAGCGCGAGCGCCTCCTTGGAGGTCGTGGCGGTGGGCTTCTCGCAATAGATGTGTTTACCAGCGGCGATGGCCTTGCGCACGCCGATGGGGCGCTGGCCGGTGAGGCAGGCGTCGAAGTAGATCAGGTTTTTCGGATCGGCGAGGGCCGCGTCGAGATTGGTGGTGACGCGCTCTTCGCGCAGACCGGCTCGGATGGCGAGCGCGGCGAGCTTGGAGGCGCTGCGACCAACCAGGATCGGGTCGGGCATGATGATCTCAGAGTCATTCAGTTTAATGCCTCCTTGATCAATGATCGCCTTGATGGAGCGCAGCAGATGCTGGTTGGTGCCCATGCGTCCAGTGACGCCGTTCATGATGATGCCGACTTTGTGCGTAGTCATTGAAGTGGTGAGTAGGGGATGAGGCTGGGAGGTGCGGAGTAGGTAAAACCTGACCTCGTTAACATACCTGAACGCGCCGCTTGCAGTTAGAACGATACCGACACCTGCTAGCACACACCCGCCCCGGAAAAACCACCCCAAAAACCTCCCACGCCATGCTCGCTTGGAGCCCCCTGATTGTTCAAAAAATCGAGATTCACGCGCTCGGTTTCGTGCTGCGCAAACTCCAGCTCAACCGCCACCGCGAGGCCGAGGTCAGCTCGCATTCGCACCCCTATTATCAACTCATCCTCTACCTCGCCGGCGAGGGCGTGCAGGTGCTGCGCGAGAAACGCGTCGAGGCGCGCGCGGGCGATTTGTTCATTATCCCGCCCGGCGTGGACCACGGTTTCTCCATGGCGGGCAACAGCCGCCCGCTCTGCCTCGTGCTCGAATACGAGAGCCGCCCCGGCACGCGCGTGCTCCATCGCCATCTGCCGCAGCAGGCGCTCAACTAACTGCACGCCCTGCTCGCCCGCGTGCCGACCAAGGGCCGCCTCGCGCTCTCCGATTATCCCGCCGTGCTCTCGGTCGTCGCGCGCCTGCTCGAACCGCAGAAATCTGACCACGAGCCACTCCCTCTCGCTCCCTCCCCGCTCGTCTCCCGCGTGCGCGAAAGCCTGCGCACCGCGAAGCCGTTTCAAGAAATCGCCCGCGAATCCGGCTACGTGCGCGACGCCCTCAGCCGGCGCCTCAAACGAGAGCACGGCCTCACCCTGCGCGGCCTTCGCGACCAGGAGCGCCTGCAAGCCGCGCAGGCCGCCTTGCGCGAAAGCCCCGCCATCGGAGCCGCCGCCGCCAAGGCCGGCTTCGACGACCCCAACTACTTCGCGCGCTGGTTCCGCAAACAAACCGGCCTCACCCCCAGCGCCTGGCGCCGGCAGTGAGGCCGTCCTGTAATTACTCTGGAGGGCGGGGCTCCGTCCCCGCCGCCGTCCTTTAGGATTTAGCCGCTTAGGATTTAGGATTTTAAAATCAGCCGAGTGGCTTCGGCTCCACCTTCGTCCACTGCGGCTCCGCGCCTTCCGGCAGCGGCGGAATCGCGCCCGTGCCCGCAACCGGCAAAGTCCCCGCGAGTTCCTCGCGCCAGTGCGCCACGTCTCCGCCCGGGCAATACACATAAATCATGTGCATCGGCTCGTCGCCCGTGTTGGTGAGTTGGTGAAACTTGCCCGGCGGCATGTAAACCGCCTGGCCGGCCTTGATCGCACGACACTCGTTATCCACGCAGATCTGCCCCTCGCCCTGCGCGATAAAGTAAACCTCCTCCTGCTCCTGGTTGTGCCACGGCACCTGGCCGCCCTTCGGCGCGAGCACGGAGAAGCCCATGGAAAAACCTTTGGCCTGAATCGGCTGCGGGCCCTGGCCCACGAGGCCGCGGCCCCAACGTTGCGCGGGAAAAGTCCCGCCGGGAATGGTTGCGAGGTCGGCGATAATCATAGCCCCGCCACCCTTGCCCGCGCACCCCGCCGTGCGCCAACCCTTTTGCCCGCGTCGCTCGCCCGCGAGCGGTTTTGTCCAGCCGCCTCAAACCGCCACCAATCCGCTGCGCACCAGCAAGGCCCGAGGATCGGCGTCGCGCCCCATGAAACGCCGGAACAACTCCGCCGCGTCCGCCGAATTTCCTTTGCTCAAAATGTGTTCGACGAACTCCGCCCCCACCTCGCGAGAAAACACCCCCGCCTCCTTCCAGCGGGTAAACGCGTCCGCCTCCAGCACCTCCGCCCATTTGTAGGAATAGTAGCCCGCCGCATAGCCCACCGGATCGGAAAAAAGATGCCCGAAGCGCCGCACGATCGTGCGCGCCGGCGGCTCGGTCGGAATCATGCAATCCGCGATCAAGGCCCGCGTCTTCGCCTCCAGATCGCCGTCCACGAATTCCGCCGCGTGCACATGCAGCAACAAGTCCATCTTGGAAAACTGCACCTGCCGCATCGCCCCGCAGGCCGAGCGAAAATTCCGCGCCCCGATCATCTTTCGGAAAAGCTCCTCCGGGATCGGCGTATCCGTTTCGTGGTGACGCGCGAACAAGTCCAGCGACTCACGCTCCCAGCACCAGTTCTCCATGATCTGCGAAGGCAGCTCCACGAAGTCCCACGCCACGTTCACGCCGTTCAGCGACTTCACCGGCACCTCGCCCAGCAAGTGATGCAGCAGATGCCCGAACTCATGAAAAATCGTCTCCACCTCGCGATGCGTCAGCAACGCCGCCCGCCCCGGCGAAGGCGGCGACATGTTGCCGCAGATATACCCCAGATGCGGCGCGCGCTCCACCGCACCATCATTGGTCATTGGACATTGGTCATTGGTCATTCCCGCGACTTGTCGCGGGACCGGCCCCCCCGTCACCAAATACCCCATCCAAGCCCCGCCGCGCTTCGACTCCCGCGGATGCCAATCCGCATAAAACGAGCCCAGATGCCGCCCCGCCTCGTCGTGCAGCTCATAAAACTTCACCTCGTCGCACCACGTCTCCTCCGGCGCGAGCGCCACCTCCGTGATGCGCAGGCCAAACACCCGCGTCGCCAGCTCGAACAACCCGCGCTGCACCCGACCCACCTCGAAGTAGGGCCGCAGCGCCTCCTCATCAAACGCGTGCCGCGCCTGCCGCAACTTCTCCGCCCAATACCCCACCTCCCACGCCTTCAAGGCCCCGACCGGCTGGCCGGTTTTTTCCGCCCTAAAATTCTCCAACTCCGCACACTCGCGCACAAACGCCTCGCGGCAGCGCGCCTCGAAGTCGGTCACAAACGCCAGCGCCTTCTCGCCCGAGCGCGCCATGCG
This sequence comes from uncultured Akkermansia sp., assembly GCA_964579225.1. Lineage (GTDB taxonomy): Bacteria > Verrucomicrobiota > Verrucomicrobiia > Opitutales > Opitutaceae > IMCC26134_A. The sequence continues at coordinate 14,595 of CAZOGV010000024.1, forward strand.
CCGCGTCAGCACCAGATCGGCGAAATTCGCCTTGCCCAGCAGCGCCGCCTTCTCCGCCCGCAGCGCGAGGATTTTTTGCACCAGCGGACCATTATCCCACTTACCGCCCTCCGCCTCGCCACCCACCGCGACCGAGCCCGCCCACACCTCGCGGCGCAGCGACTCGTCCTCCGCATAAAGCATCACCGGCTCCAAGGACGGCCCGTGCAACGTGAAGCGCCACGCCGGCTTTTCCTCCGAGCCGAGCCCCTTCTTCCGGGCCGATTCCCGCGCCGCCGCCACCGCGTGCGGCGGCAACCCGCGCAACCGCGCCTCGTCCTCGACCACGACCTGCCACGCGTTCGTCGAATCGAGCGTGTTCTCCGAATACTTCTGCGTCAGCTGGGCCAGCTCGCCCTCGATCGCCTCCAACCGCGCCCGCTGCTCCGCCGGCAAATCCGCGCCCGCCTCGCGAAAGGTCGCCAGCGTCTCCTCGCGCAGCCGTGCCCACGCCCCGCTCGCCGCCCGACCCGACTCCGACTCCGCGCCCGTCTTCAGCGCGGCCCACAAACCCGCATTCAACGGAATCGACGCAAGAAACGCCGACACCTCCGGCAGCATCGCATTGTGCGCCTCGCGCAGCGCCGGCGAGTCCGATACCGACTGCAAATGTGTGACCTTGCCCCAGGCAAAATTCAGGCGCTCCGTCGCCTGCTCCAGCGCGATAAACGTGTTTTTAAACGTCACCTCTTCCGCCTCCTCCACATCCGCTCGCGCCCCCACCTTAGCGATCGCCTCGATCGCCGCCCGCGCCTCGGTCAACGCAGCCGTGATGGCCGGGCCGATAAGCTCGGGCGTGTGTGCGGCCCAGTGAATGCGGAACGCGTCATCAAGAAAAGGATTGGTGGATGCGGCGAAAGAAGAAGATTGGGATACCATAAACCCTCAGATTGTCGCCCTCCCCGACCCCGCCGCAAGCGAGACGTAAATCCATATTTCACGAGCCTCCGCTCTCGCACGCCGCGACAGCGACGAACCCTGATGCCGCGACACTCCGCTTATGAACACATCGTGATAATACCCGCGCTTTTTCAGTTTTCTCCATCCGCGTTAAAAACCCCTCGCCACCCCGCCTTCTCCACGCCGCCAATCCTGGAACGCATTGAACGCCCCCCTTACATGAGCAAACCCACCATCGCATTTGTCGGCGTCGGCCGCATGGGCGCCAACATGGCCCGCCGTCTCCACGAACAAGGCTACGCCGTCACCGCCGTCTTCGACCGCCACGCCCCCTCCGCCACCGAACTCGCCGCCGAGATCGGTGCGCGCGTCTGCACCGAACTCGCCGCCATCACCGCCGCCGCCGACATCATCTTCACCGTCGTCACCGACGACGCCGCTCAGCGCGTCGTCTTCGCCTCCACCGGCGACAGCCTGCTCACCGCCGCCACCGGCAAGATCTTCGTCAACTGCGCCACCATCAGCCCCGCCGTCCACGTCGAGATCGAGGCCACCGCCGCCAAAGTCGGCGCCCACGCCCTCGAAGCCTGCATGGCCTCCAGCATCCCGCAGGCCCGCGCCGGCACGCTCTATCTCATGTGCGGCGGCGACCAGGCCGTGTTCGAAAAAATCAAACCCGTGCTCACCGAACTCAGCGACCAAGGCAAACTCCTGCGCTACATCGGCCCCGCCGGCACCGCCGGGCAAGTCAAGGCGCTCGTCAACATGGTCATGAACATCAACACCGCCGGCCTCGCCGAAGGCCTCGGCCTCGGCGCCACCCTCGGCCTCGACCCCAAGATGTTGCTCGAAGTGTTCTCCCAGACCGGCGCCAACTCCCGCGTCGTCGCCACCGACGGCGAAGACATGATCAACCGCGATCACAGCTGCTACTTCTCGGCCGCCCACGCCGCCAAAGACAGCGGCATCGCCCTCGCCCTCGGCGTAGAAAAAAGCCTCAGCCTCCCGCTCGCCGCCGCCACCAAAGCCCAATACGACCGCCTTGTCGCCCTCGGCTGCGGCGGCGAAGACAAGAGCAGCATCGCCGAGCTCACCTTCCCCAACCGCAAAGGCACCAGCTAAAGCGAAAATCTGAGACCTGAAACCTGAAACCTGAGGTAGCTCTCCGGCCTCCGCCCTCAACTCACCGCTCCGGTCTCAGGTCTCAGGTTTCAGGTTTCAGCTTTCAGGTTTCAGGTCTCACCACTCGCTCCCATGTCCGCCCCCGCCCCCGCCCACGCCATCCGCCGCTCCTTCGCCAGCCGCCTCGCACGCCTGTCGCCCTTCGGCCTGGGCCACACCAAGCCGAAGCATTTCCGCGACATGCTCGGCATCCTCTGGCGCAACCGCGACAACCTCCCCTACGCCTACAAAATTCTCACCCGCGGCGTGTGCGACGGTTGCGCCCTCGGCGTCGCCGGCCTCTACGATTGGACCATCAAAGGCCCGCACGTCTGCATGACGCGCCTCAATCTCCTCCGCCTCAACACCGCCCCCACGCTCGATCCCGCTCTGCTCGCCGACGTCGCCTCCCTCCAAAAACTCGACAACGCCCAGCTCCGCGAACTCGGCCGCCTCGCCCACCCCATGATCCGCGAGGCCGGCGACACCGGCTTCCGCCGCATCTCCTGGGACCACGCCTACGCCCGCATCGCGCAAAAAATCCGCGCCACCGATCCCCGCCGCCTCGCGTTTTTTATCACCGCCCGCGGCGTCACCAACGAGATCTACTACATGGCGCAAAAAGCCGCGCGCTTCCTCGGCACCAACAACGTCGATAACGCCGCGCGCATCTGCCACTCCCCGTCCACCGCCGCCATGAAGCGCACCCTCGGCGTCGCCGCCTCCACCTGCTCCTACAAGGACTGGTATGGCACCGACCTCGTCGTCTTCTTCGGCTCCAACCCTGCCAACGACCAGCCCGTAACCACCAAATACCTACACGAGGCCAAGGAACTCGGCACCAAGATCGTCCTCGTAAACCCCTACCGCGAGCCCGGCATGGATCGCTACTGGGTGCCCTCCACCGCCAAGAGCGCCGTCTTCGGCAGCGACCTCATGGACCACTGGTTCCCCGTCACCCAGGGTGGCGACATCCCCTTCCTCTACGGCGTATTAAAAATCCTCTTCGCCGAGGGCTGGGTAAACCACGACTTCATCCGCGACCACACCGCCGGCGTGCCCGAACTCCGCGCCGCCTGCGAAGCCCTCGACTGGGAAACCCTCGAACGCCGCGCCGGCCTCGACCGCGCCGCCATGCGCGAATTCGCCGCCCTCATCCGCGACGCCAAAAACGCCGTGCTCGTCTGGAGCATGGGCATCACCCAGCACCCCTTCGGCGCCGACGGCGTGCAGATGATCCTCAACCTCGGCCTCGTGCGCGGCTACGTCGGCCGCGATAAAAACGGCCTCATGCCCATCCGCGGCCACTCCTCCGTGCAGGGCGGCGGCGAGATGGGCTGCTACGCCACCGTCCTCCCCGGCCTCAAACCCATCACCCCCGAAAACGTCGCCGCCCTCTCCGCCGAGTATGGTTTTCCCGTCCCCGATTGGACCGGCCTCACCACCATCGAAATGGTCGAAGCCTGCGAACGCGGCGAACTCGACCTCTTCTACAACCTCGGCGGCAACCTCCTGCGCAACCTCCCCGAGCCCGACCACGTGCGCGCCTGCCTCGCCAACGTTCCCCTGCGCGCCCATCAGGACATCATCCTCAACGACCAGATGCTGATCCCCGCGCGCGAGGCCGTCATCCTCCTCCCCGCCAAGACCCGCTACGAACAAGACGACGGCGGCCACGAGACCAGCACCGAGCGCCGCGTCATGTTCTCCCCTGAGATCCCGCGCCAGGTCGGCGAAGCCCGCGCCGAGTGGAAAATCCTCCGCGAGATCGCCACCGCCGCCTACCCCGAACGCGCCCACCTCCTCGGCTGCGAGACCGGCTGGAAAATGCGCGAGGAAATCGCGCGCGTCATCCCCTTCTACGACGGCGTGCAACACCTGCGCAAAACCGGCGACGCCTTCCAATACGGCGGCCCCCACCTCTGCGCCGACGCCCAGTTCGCCACGCCCGACGGCCGCGCCCACCTCAGCCCCGTCGTCCTCCCCGAACACGAACGCCCCGCCGACCAGTTCAAAGCCAGCACCCGGCGCGGCAAACAGTTCAATAGCCTCATCTACGCCGAGACCGACCCGCTCAACGGCGCCCCGCGCGACGCCGTGCTCATGAGCGCCGACGACGCCACCCGCCTGCTCCTCGCCCACGGCGATCGCGTCGAACTCTACAACGACCTCGGCGCGCTCCCCTGCCGCGTCCACCTCGCCCCCATCGCCCCCGGCAACCTCCAGGTCCACTGGCCCGAGGGCAACACCATCATCCGTCGCGGCGTGGTGGACGCCGGCGGCGGCGTGCCCGACTACAACGCCTTCGTCCGCGTCCGCCGCGTCGGCTGAGGCTGCGCGTCAAAAAATTGGTGCCCGGGACAGGACTCGAACCTGCACGCCTTACGGCAAAGGCTTCTAAGACCTTCGTGTCTGCCATTCCACCACCCGGGCCCGGGTGACAACGCGACGCAGCAAAGCGACACCGCCGCGCCCCCCGCAAGCGCCGATTAACCACGCCCCGACGAGCGCCCCCGGCGTGACACGAGCATCGTGCCCATGAGCCCAACCTGAAACGTCGAGAGGCAAATAAAGACCAGTCCCCTGTCTTGATATATTTCTGACCCCATTTTTCTGACAAAAATTCAGACCACGGATTTGTCAGAAAAATGGGGGCAGAAAAATGGCGGAGGATTTCCCGCAACAGCCGGCCCGGCCGATGGAGGGAGAACGGACATTCCTGTCCGTTTTTCGATATCCACAGGCATCAACCCACGAGCCAACGGACAGACAAGAATGTCCGCTCTCCGCTCCCCCCGCCCGCCTCAGCGAAACAGCCGCACCACCAGCGTGCGCTCGCCGCACGCCACCGTCGCGCCCGCCGCGATCTTCTTGCGCGCCGCCGTCTCCACCACGCCGTTCACCTTTACCTCGCCATTGTTGATCGCGTGCTTCGCCTCGCCCCCGCTATCGAACACCCCCGCAAACTTCAGCAACTGCGACAACTCGATCGGCTCCGCGCGGATCTTGATCTCCTCAGCGGCGACGACTTTGACGACGGCGGCCTTCGCCGCAGATTTGGATTTGCTCATGAGCGCGAGGCGACCACGCCCCCGCCCCGGCGGCGAGCCCGGAAAAAACAAGCGCCTCACCTCGCCCCCCCGCCTTTGCCTTTGACCGTCCGCCCCGTGGCGATTGGCTGGACGCTTTAGTCTCAAACCAACCACTCCCGCGACATGTCCTCCGCTCCCACCATCATCTACACCATCACCGACGAAGCTCCCGCGCTCGCCACCTACAGCCTCCTGCCCATCGTGCAGGCCTACGCGAAACAAGCCGGCGTCAACGTGGAGACCCGCGACATCTCCGTCGCCGCCCGCATCCTCGCCGCCTTCTCCGACCTCATCCCCGCCTCGCGAAAAACCCACGACGCCCTCGCCGAACTCGGCGCCATGACCCTCACCCCCGAGGCCAACATCATCAAGCTGCCCAACATCAGCGCCTCCATCCCCCAGCTCAAAGCCGCCATCGCCGAACTCCAGGCCAAAGGCTACGCCCTCCCCGAGTTCCCCGAGACCCCCTCCACCGACGCCGAAAAAGACGCCCGCGCCCGCTACGCCAAAGTCCTCGGCTCCGCCGTCAACCCCGTCCTCCGCGAAGGCAACTCCGACCGCCGCGCCCCCAAGGCCGTCAAGGACTACGCCAAAAAACACCCCCACTCCATGGGCGCCTGGTCCCCAAGCTCCAAGACCAACGTCGCCTCCATGAGCGGCGACGATTTCTTCGGCAACGAGAAGTCCGTGACTGCATCGGCCCCGATGACGGTTCGGATCGAATTCATTCCTGCCGATGCACCCTCCGAAGCCTCGGCGAAGGAGGGCGCCGCCGACCCGTCAGCCATCCGTGTGCTCAAGGACAAGACCCCCCTCAAAGCCGGCGAGATCCTCGACGCCACCCTCATGCGCAAGACCGCCCTCGTCGCCTTCTACGAGTCCGCCATCGCCCGCGCGAAGAGCGAGGACGTGCTCTTCTCCCTCCACCTCAAGGCCACCATGATGAAGGTCTCCGACCCCATCCTCTTCGGCCACTGCGTGAAAGTCTTCTTCAAAGGCGCCCTCGCCAAACACGCCGCCACCCTCGCCACCCTCGGCGTCGATCTCAACAACGGCCTAGGCGACCTCCTCGCCAAAATCTCAAAGCTCCCCGACGCCGAGAAAGCCGCCATCGAGGCCGACCTCGCCGCCGCCTACGCCGCCGGCCCCGCCCTCGCCATGGTCAACTCCGACAAGGGCATCACCAACCTCCACGTGCCCTCCGACGTCATCATCGACGCCTCCATGCCCGCCATGATCCGCACCTCCGGCCAGATGTGGAACACCGCCGGCAAACAGCAGGACACCCTCGCCCTCATCCCCGACCGCTGCTACGCGGGCGTTTACCAGGCCGTCATCGAATTCTGCCGCAAAAACGGTGCCCTCGACCCCAAGACCATGGGCTCCGTGCCCAACGTCGGCCTCATGGCCCAGGCCGCCGAAGAATACGGCTCCCACAACAAAACCTTCGAAGCCCCCGCCGCCGGCACCATCCGCGTCGTGGACGACACCGGCGCCACCCTCCTCTCTGACTCCGTCGAAGCCGGCGACATCTGGCGCGCCTGCCAGACCAAGGACGCCCCCGTGCAAGACTGGGTGAAGCTCGCCGTCAACCGCGCCCGCCTCTCCAACACCCCCGCCGTCTTCTGGCTCGACCCCGCCCGCGCCCACGACGCCCAGATCATCGCCAAGGTAAACGTGTATTTGAAAAACCACGACACAGCCGGCCTCGACCTCCGCATCCTGCCCCCCGCCGCCGCCTGCCAGTTCACCCTCGAACGCCTCGTCCAAGGCCTCGATACCATCAGCGTCACCGGCAACGTCCTCCGCGACTACCTCACCGACCTCTTCCCCATCCTCGAAGTCGGCACCTCGGCAAAAATGCTCTCCATCGTGCCCCTCATGAAGGGCGGCGGCCTCTTCGAAACCGGCGCCGGCGGTTCGGCACCAAAACACGTGCAACAATTCACCGAGGAAAATTTCCTCCGCTGGGACTCACTCGGTGAGTTCTTTGCCCTCGCCGCCAGCTTCGAGCACCTCGGCATCACCCAGGGCAACGCCAAAGCCAAAGTGCTCGCCGAGACTCTCGACGAAGCCAACGGCAAGTTCCTCGAAAACGACAAGTCCCCCGCCCGCAAAGTCGGTGCCGGCATAGACAACCGCGGCAGCCACTTCTACCTCGCCCTCTACTGGGCCCAGGCCTTGGCCACGCAGAGCTCCGACCTCGAACTCCAGGCGGCGTTCAAGCCCTTGGCCGAGAAGCTCACCACTCAGGAAAAGCAAATCGTGTCCGAGCTCATCGCCGTGCAAGGCAAGCCCACCGACATCGGCGGCTACTACCGCCCCGACGACGCCAAGGCCTCCGCCGCGTTGCGTCCCAGCGCGACCCTCAACACCGCCCTCGCGAGCCTCTAAAACCAATTAACCACTAATTCCCACGAATGATCACTCATTCCGAACTCCGAATTAGTGCCGATTAGTGTTCATTAGTGGTTAAAGCTCCGTCTTCCGAATCCCGCCGAGCCACCCCGCCGGCGGGATTTTTTGTGCTTCGACGAAGTCCCCCCAAGGAGCGGCGACACTCCTGTCGCCGGGGTCCCGTTGCGTCCCATCAAACTTGTAAGCCAGACCGCTGGTCTGGCTCCCCCAAGGAGCGGCGACACTCCTGTCGCCGAACCCCGTCCGCTTTCCTGGAGGGACGACCTCCGTGTCGTCCGTCCGTTCTCCCCGTT
>CAZOGV010000025.1:0-22199 GCA_964579225.1 uncultured Akkermansia sp.
ACGTGCAGGGCTTCGGACGCCAGAAGGGCCACACCGAGATCTATCGCGGCTCCGAATACACCGTGGATTTCCTGCCCAAGACGAAACTCGAGATCGTCGTCGGCGACGACCTCGTCGCCAAGGCCGTTGACGCCATCGCCTCCGCCGCCAAAACCGGCAAGATCGGTGACGGAAAGATCTTCGTGCAAAACGTGCTCGAGGTCGTGCGTATACGCACCGACGAGCGCGGCGAGTCCGCCGTCTAAGTCTGATCGAAGTGTAGGGCGGGGTCGCCGCACCCCGCCGTCACGTGACCCAGCCCGGTGAGGCAACGCGGCGGGGTGCGGCGACCCCGCCCTACACCGCCTTCCGCCTCAACAACCCGCCCCGCATACCGCACCTCCTCGGATCGTGAATCGCGCCATCTTCATTGCCGCCATTATTATTACCCGCCCTCCCGGGCCGGGAATCTTGGCGTAAACGCGCGACACGCACGCCTCCGATTTTCCGAAGCCCCGGGCCGAAAAAGCCCGGGGTTTTTCGTTTCCACCCATCCGCAAGCTCCCCACGTTCACCCTTTCCCAACTCCGCATATGAGCAACGCAGTTAAAATCTACGACACCACCCTCCGCGACGGCACCCAAGGCGAAGGCATCAGCTTCTCCGTGACCGACAAGCTGCTCATTGCGCAAAAACTCGATGCCTTCGGGGTCGATTACATCGAGGGCGGCTTCCCCGGCTCCAACCCCCGCGACATCACCTTCTTCGCCGAGGCCAAGAAGCTCAAATTCACCCACGCCAAACTCGCCGCCTTCGGCTCCACCCGCCGCGCCGGCATCAAGGCCGAGGACGATCCCCAGCTCAAAACCCTGCTCGAAGCCGAGACCCCCGTGCTCACCCTCGTCGGCAAGACCTGGACCCTCCACGTCACCGAGATCATCCGCACCACGCTCGAGGAAAACCTCGCCATGATCGAGGACTCCATCCGCTACGTCACCTCGCAGGGCCGCGAGGTGATCTACGACGCCGAGCACTTTTTCGACGGCTACAAGGCCGACCCCGACTACGCCTTCAAAACCCTCCGCGCCGCGATCAAGGGCGGCGCCGCCAACCTCACCCTCTGCGACACCAACGGCGGCACGCTCGTCGACGAGTTTCAGGCCATTGTCGCCAAGGTCGTCGCCGAGTTCGGCGCGGACAAAGTCGGCGTCCACACCCACAACGACTCCGGCCTCGCCGTCGCCCTCTCCCTCGCCGGCGTGGCCGCCGGAGCCACCCTCGTGCAAGGCACCGCCAACGGCTACGGCGAACGCACCGGCAACGCCAACCTCTTCACCATCCTGCCCAGCCTCTTCCTCAAGATGGGCAAGACCGCCCGCTGCGCCTCAAAACTCACCGAACTGCGCGAGATCTCCCTCACCTTCGACGAACTCGCCAACCTCAAGCCCGACGGCAAAGCCCCCTACGTCGGCCTCAGCGCCTTCGCCCACAAAGGCGGTCTCCACGCCAACGCCGCGCAAAAAGTAAAATCCTCCTACGAGCACATCGACCCCGCCCTCGTCGGCAACCGCACCCGCGTGCTCGTCTCCGACATGGCCGGCCGCTCCAGCGTCGCCATGAAGGCCCGCGAACTCGGCTTCGAGCTCGACGAAAAAGCCCCCGAGATGAAGTCGCTCATCGAGCAGCTCAAGGACCTCGAATTCCGCGGCTACGAGTTCGAGGCCGCCGACGCCTCGCTCAAGCTCCTCATCGCCCGCACCCTCGGCCGCGCCAAGCATCATTTCGAGGTCGAGGCCTACCGCGTCATCGTCGAGCGCGGCCCGGAAGGTCGCCTCATGGCCGAGGCCACGGTGAAGCTCAAGGTGGACGGCGAGTCCCGCCACACCGTCGCCGAATGCGTCGGCCCCGTCGGCGCGCTCGACAAGGCCCTGCGCCTCGCGCTCGAGCCCTCGTATCCAAAACTCAAGGACGTTGAACTGCGCGACTACAAGGTCCGCATCCTCGACGGCCGCAACGGCGCCAACGCCCGCACCCGCGTGCTCATCGAGAGCGGCCGCGGCCACGAGGTCTGGGGCACGGTCGGCGTGAGCGACAACATCATCGACGCCTCCTGGGAGGCGCTCCTCGACGCCGTCAACTACACCCTCGGCCAGGCCTGATCGAGGGTAGGGCGGGACCGCCGGGCCCGCCGCTCCGTTCTTCCGCCATCGAACGTCGGCGGGCGCGGCGCTCCCGCCCTACCATTTAAATCCTGCCTCATGAAACGCCTCCTCTGGATCGTCATCGCCCTCGGCTTGCTCGCCGCCTGCATCATCTGGGTTTTGCGCACGCGTTCCGGCGACGACGCGTCCAAGGTCGTTTACACCTACGCCAAACCCGAACGGCTCGATCTGCGCCAGACTGTCGTCATCAACGGCACCATCACTCCCGTTCTCTCCACCGACATCCGCTCCGAGGTCAGTGGTCGCATCGAGCGCGTGCTCGTCGAGGCCGGCGCCGCCGTCGAGGCCGGCCAGCCGCTCATCGAGCTCGACCAGAGCACGCTGCAAGTGCAGCTCGACGACGCCCGCCTGGGCGTCGAGGCGGCCCGCCTTCGCACCATGCGCGCGCAGCTCGAATACGAGCGCCTCCAGGCCCTCGCCGCCAAGGCCCTCGTCACCGAAAAAGAGCGCAAGGAAGCCGAGATCGCCTTCCGCCTCGCCGAGAACGAAACCGCCTCGCAGGAGGCCCGCGTGCGCCTGCTGGAAAACTCGCTCGCCAAGGGCGTCATCACCGCGCCCTACGCCGGCCGCGTGCTCAGCGTCGCCGCCCGCCCGGGCATGATCGCCACCGGGGCCGACGCCGGCCGCGAGGGCAACACCCTGCTCGAACTCGCCGACCTCGCGCAGCTGCGCGTCGAGGCCGCGATCAACGAGATCGACGTCGCCGTGCTCACCCTCGGCATGCCGGTTGAGATCACCTTCGAATCCGTGCCCGAGGCCAAGGCCAGCGGACGCATCACTTTCATCGCCCCCGCCGCCGGCAAGGCCCCCGGCGGCGAGGCGACCGGCGCCTCCGCCTCGCGCGATTTCCCCTTGCAGATCGCCATCGAGCAATCGCACCCGCGCGTGCGTCCCGGCATGACGGCCCGCGTTCACATCGAGACCGCCGCCGCCGCGCAGGCCCTCGCCGTGCCGCACAACGCCGTGTTCAACGACCACGAGACCGGCGACTGGTTCGTCTTCGTTCGCGCCGCCGCTCCGGCCGCCGAGCCAGTGAAAACCCAGGTCGAACTCGGCGTGCGTGATCGCCGCCACGTCGAGATCAAGTCCGGCCTCGCCGACACCGCCGAGGTCTCGCTGCAACGCCCGCCCGCCGCGAAATTCAGCCAGGACAAGTGAGCCGTCCGCCCGCGCCGATGAGCCTCGCCTCCGAAGTCCTCCGCCTCGACCGCGTCGGTAAATCCTACCCGATGGGCGACACCATCGTGAACGCGCTGGTGGACGCGTCCTTCACCCTGCGCGAGGGCGAGGCCATCGCCATCCTCGGGCCCTCGGGCTCGGGCAAATCCACCCTCATGCACCTGTTGGGTTTTCTCGATTCGCCCAGCTCCGGCGAAATCCTTTTCGAGGGTCGCCCCGTCGCCGTGCTCACCGAGCGCCAGCGCGCGCGCATCCGCGCCGAGAAAATCGGTTTCGTTTTCCAGGCCTTTAATTTGCTCCCGCGCCTCACCGTGCGCGCCAACGTCGCCCTGCCGCTGACCTACCACGGCGGCGACGTTTCCGATGCCGACGCACGCGTGGATCGCGCGCTCGAACTCGTGGGCATGACCAACCGCGCGCACCACAAACCGGGCGAGCTCTCGGGCGGACAACGCCAACGCGTCGCCATCGCTCGCGCGCTCGTCAACGAGCCGCGCATCCTGCTGGCCGACGAGCCGACCGGCAACCTCGACACCAAAACCGCCGCCGCGATTTTGGACCTTTTCAAGGAGCTGAACCGACTCGGCCGCACCATCGTGGTCGTCACGCACTCGCCCGAGATCGCGGCGCATTTCGCGCGACAACTCCACGTGCTCGACGGCCGCGTGACGGAAGGAGGCGCGAAGTGAATCTCCTCGTCGTTTCAAGGGTGGAGCGTGTTGACCCCAACACGCTTGGCTTGGGCGCGGCGGTGCCGCGTCGAACGCGTTGGGGTCAACGCGTTCCACCTTGCGGATCGGGCATGCTTCGCGCGCCCTCGGAAGGAGGCTCCACATGAAACGGCTTTTCTCCGGCGTGATAAACGGCCTCGGCGAGATCTGGGGCCACAAGCTCCGCTCGCTCCTCACCATCTCGTGCGTGATGCTCGGCGTGGCCTCGATGGTCGTGACCACCGGCTTCATGGAAGGGTTTTTCGGCACCTGGGAAGCCTCGCTCAACGAGCGCGGCGGCCTGGAGAAAATCACCGGCGCGCCGCGTTCGCTATCGGATCGTCAGGCGCCGCTCGCGCCGGTGTCGCGCGGGTTCACGCTGGAGGATGCGCGCGCGCTGCGCGAACTCGTGCCGGGGCTCGGCGTGCTCTCGCCCGAGATCGACGATACTGGTGTGCGCCTTACGCGCGGCAACCGCCGCTACAACGGACGCGTGCAGGGCGTCACCGACGGCATTTTTGAGATCAACCGCTACGAGGTCGCCGAGGGGCGTTATTTCTCCGACCTCGATTACCACGACAAGGCCGACGTCATCATCATCGGCAGCGAGGTAAGGAAAATGTGCTTCGAGTCTGGCGAGAATCCCGTCGGGCGTTTTCTCGATTACAACGGGCGAGTGTTTCTCGTCATCGGCGTGTTGCGGCATTACGAGCGCTTCTACGGCACCTACAATACCCTGCGTTGGAAGAACGACATCGCCTTCATCCCCATCACCACGATGGCGGCCAAGGTGAAGCGTTCCGACCGTCTCTCGTGGCTGAACATGAAGGCGCAGGATCTGTCGCTTTTGCGCGAGTCGGTGGATGCGGCGGGCAACGTGCTGGCGCAGCAGCATCGCGGCATCATCGATTTTCGGGTGACGACAAGCGAGGAGACGCTGGCCAGTTTCGCGAGCACCAAGGCGAGCTTCGTGATCGGCGGCAGCGCCATCGCGGGCGTGTCGCTGCTCGTGAGCGGAATCGGCATCATGAACCTCATGCTGGCCTCGATCAACGAACGCGTGCGCGAGATCGGTATCCGCAAGGCGATAGGCGCGACGCCATTCAACATCTTCAGCCAGTTCGTGGCCGAAGCGGTGACGCTGAGTCTGCTCGGCGGCGCGGCGGGCATCGCGGTGGCGGTGGGCGTGATCGAGGGTTTGGCCTACGTGATCCCGCCGGGCAGCGCGCCTTTGCTCGCGCCCTCGGCCTTCGTGGTGGGCTTCGCGTTCAGCGTGACGGCGGGCGTGCTCGCGGGCGTTTATCCGGCGATCCAAGCCGCGAAACTCGATCCGATCGAGGCACTGCGTTACGAGTGAAGTCTGCCGCGAGTGAGGGGGCTTCGCTTGCGACGTGTGAGCTGGCTAAAGGCCGGCGCTCCCAGGGGCATTCGATCCGTGCGCTCCGCTTGCGGATTTGGCAGCGCGGGTGGGCGGGGTTTGAGTGCGGACATGGAATTTTCGCCACCTCGAGCAGATCTTCGGCAGATCTTCGGCGCTCTCGAAGTCGCGGAATTTCGCTATTTGTTGGTGGGAGGCATGGCGGTGATCGCGCACGGTTATATGCGGAGCGAGGCCAAGGTGTTTCGTCCACCGGCGTTCGCACGCCGCCAGGTTACCTCGATGCCACCCGTTTGATTGCATGGTTACGGTTTAGGGTTCGTAAATAAATCAATGGCTTAAAATGACGCCGAGATTTTGGCGGTCAGCTAGGCGCTCGCGAAGGAGCATCCCAGAATGGGCTGTAACTGAGCGAGCAACACCGCCAGCGGCCGAAAGATCAAGTTAGGTTGAGCCAGTTATTTATTTACGAACCCTTAGGAACCACCAGATCCAGCCGACCACGAAGGGCAGCCACAGCAGGAGGCGTTCGGCGGGCGTGGTTTCCCAGCGGCCGGTCAGGTCGTGGGTGCGCCAGACCCAGAAGTAGGCGAAGCCGCTAAGGGCGAGCAGGCGCGCGCCAAGGTTGCCGGTGGCGACCGCCCAGGGCATCAGCCAGGCGAAATACCACGGGTGAATCGAGGGCAGGCACACGACCAGCACGACGAAGTAAGTCTCGGCGGCGGTGACGAAACGCCGAGCCAGGAGCAGCGCGACGGCGGCGAGCGGGAGAAACATAAGCGGTATCCAGGCGTTGGATACTTCGTCTGGGCGGCGGATCAGATCGACCACCCAGGGAAGCAGGTCCATGCCGCGCGCCTTGGCCACGAACTCGCCGGGAAAGAGCGCGCCGAGCGGACCGAATTCCACGCGGAACCAGAGCAGCGCGACGCCGATCGGGAGCAGGCCGAGCGCGAGGGTGGCGAGGGCGCGCCGAGGTTGGCGGCGTTGTTGCCAGACGAGCCAGCCGAGCAACGGGGCGGTGATCCACTTCACGCCTATGCTCAGGCCTACGCCAAGCGCGGCGCGGGCCCATCCGCCGCGCTCCCAGGCGAGCCACGCGGCGACGAGGGGAAGAAGGAGCAGGCTCTCGAAATGCGCGCCGCCAGCGGTGACGTAGAGGATGAGCGGATTCCAAGCGAAGAGCAGGGCGGCGGCGCGGCCGAAGCGACGTGCGAGCAGGGCGCAGACCGCGAGGTCGGCGGCGATGAAGACGAGTTTCCATAGCCACACCGCGTCGCCGAGCACGGCGGCGAGGCCGCGAAAACCGAGCTGGAGCAGGGGCGGGTAGATGGCGGTTTTATCGGGGTGGTTGATCTGGCTCCACCATTCGGCGCGCAGTCCGGCGAGCTCGGGGGCGAGCGGCGGCGAGTGGTAGGGCGAGTGTCCGGCGAGTTGCACGCGGCCTTCCCAGAGGTAGCGCCACACGTCGTCGCCGGGCTCCATGGGCAGGAGGAGCAGGCGCGCGGTGACGGCGACGCTCCAGAAAAGCCATGCGGCAACGGCGACGCGGGCGAGGGCGGGGCGCCAGGTGAACACGAAGCCCGCGCCCATGATGGCGGCGGCGGCGAGGAACCAAGGCACCGAGGCGGCCTTGGCCACGCCGTGCGGCCAGAGTAGGGCGGCGCCGCCGAGCACGAGCAGGGCGGCGGTGCGCAGGGGCGCGCCGGCTTGCCGCCAGGCGAGAAGGGCGAGGGTGGAGAGGATGATGGTGCCGGCCTGCACGCTGCCTTTGATGGTGCCGGATATCTTGGAGCGGCCGCCTTGGCGGCGCAGGTAGCCGACGGGGAGTTCGACGATGCGGGCTCCGAGTTCGACCGCGCGGACCTGCATTTCGATGGTCCAGCCGAAGCCGCGGTCACGCATGTCGATGCGTTCGTAGAGGGAGCGGCGGACGAGACGGAGCGGACCGAGGTCGCGGTATTGATGGCCCCAGCCAAGGCGAATGAGAGCGGTGGAGAGGGCGTTGCCGAAATTTTGCACGGGCGTCATGACGGCGCGGGCCTCGGGGCGGGCGCGGCGGTCGCCGAGCACGAAATCCGCGCCGGCGTCGGCCTCGGCGAGGAGGCGGGCGATGTCGTGCAGATCGTCGCTGCCGTCGGCGTCGCAGTAGAGAATCCACTCGACCTCGGGGTCCAGGTTTTGCGAGCCGGTCCAGCAGGCCTGGCCGTAGCCGCGGCGGGTTTCGACGACGACCTCGGCGCCGGCGGCGCGGGCGCGGGCGACGGTGGCGTCGCGGCTGCCGTTGTCCACCACGCGGATGCGCGTCAGGCCGAGTTCGCGCAGGGTGGAGACGACGGCGCCGATGGTCGCTTCCTCGTCGAGGGCGGGAATGATGACATGGATGGCGGAGGAGGGGATCATGTGGCGGGTGGCGGGAGGGCAGGTGGCGCAGCCTTTGAGACGGACGGGCTCGCGTCTATTCCTGTTGTGGGAATATTCCGACGCCGACTAGCCTCGCACCGACCAAGCTTATTTTTCGCATGCTCCGAATTTTATCTCGTTACACGCATTGGTTACACGGTCGCTGGCCCGCCGGCTTGGTGGAGAAATTGCCGGAAGTGAACTCGGACGGCACAACGGCGGTGCCGGGAGTGCGGGTGGTGGGCGATTTGACCGGGGTGCCGTTATTGAAGTTCGCGGCCGACTCGGGGGCGCGGGCGGCGCGGGCGGTGGCGGAGGAGCTGGGCGAGGCGCGCGCCGGGGCGGAGGCGGAGAACGGGCCGGCGGATCTGGCCATCGTGGGCGGCGGCGTGGCGGGGTTGGCGGCGGCTTTGGAGGCGAAGCGGCTCGGGCTGCGCTTCGTGGTGTTCGAGGCGACACAGCCCTTCGCGACCATCGCGAATTTCCCGAAGGGAAAACCGATTTTCACCTACCCGACAGAGTTCAAGCATGCCGGCGAGCTGGCGCTTTCGGCGGATGTGAAGGAAGCCCTGTTCGATGAGTTGGAGGAGCAGCGCGTGGCGGCGGGCATAGAGCCGAAGCGCGCGAGGATCGAGCGGCTGGAACGCAAGGACGGGCTGATTTTGTTGCACCATCCCGACGGGCTGCCGTTTCGCGCGCGGCGCGTGATCGTGGCCATCGGGCGGAGCGGCAACCATCGCAAGCTCGGCGTGCCGGGCGAGGAGTCGGGCAAGGTTTTTAACCGGCTGCACGATCCGAAGGAATACGCGGGGCGGCGGGTGTTGGTGGTGGGGGGAGGGGACTCGGCGCTGGAGGCGGCGACTGCGCTGGCGCGGGAGGGCGCGGACGTGACTTTGAGTTATCGCGGCAAGCATTTTTCGCGTGCGAAGCCGGAGAATGTAGAGGCGGTGAGCGAGGCGGGGGCGTCGGTTTTGTTCGGCAGCGAGGTGAAGGCGATAGAGGCGGACGTGGTGCGCTTGAAGACGGGCGAGGGGAGGGAGACGACGCTGCCGAACGAGGTGGTGTTCGCGTTGATCGGGCGCGAGGCGCCGCTGGAGTTTTTCCGGCGTAGTAGAATCCCGATACAAGGCGAGACCTCGTTGGTGGGCTGGCTGGGCGTGGCGGCCTTGTTGCTGTTTTGTGTGTTTGTCTATTCGTGGAAGGGCGGCGGGCCGATGCAGTCGTGGATAAATCCGAGCGAACTGACGGAAGGGCTGCGCGCGCAGTTGTCGGATCGCACGACGGTGCTCGGCACCGTGGCGGTCTCGATGCAGTCGCGCTCGTTTTATTACACGCTTATCTATAGTTCGTTGATTCTGGGTTTTGGCATCGCGCGCATGCGGCGGCGGCGCACGCCGTATGTGACGCGGCAGACGTGGACCCTGATGGTGGTGCAATGGCTGCCGCTGTTTATCCTGCCGGAGATCGTGCTGCCGTGGCTGGGCTACAACGGCGCGTTCACCTCGGGTCTGGGCGCGGCGATGGCGGACAATCTTTTTGAGAAATACATTCCGGCGTCGGAATACGCTGCGGGGGTGTGGCCGGAGTGGGGGCATCCGCGGGCGTATTGGCGGGCGTATGGCTTCATTTTGGCGTGGCCGCTCAACGTCTATAACGTGTTCACCGAGGCGCCGCATTGGTGGTGGCTCGGCATCGGCTTCGTGCAGACCTTCGTGTTGATCCCGTTGTTGATCTGGCGCTGGGGGAAAGGCGCGTATTGCGGTTGGATTTGTTCGTGCGGCGCGCTGGCGGAGACGGTAGGCGACAGGCAGCGGCACAAGATGCCGCATGGGCCGGTGTGGAACCGGGTGAACATGATCGGGCAGGTGTTTCTCGCGGCGGCTTTCGCTTTGCTGGCGGTGCGGGTGGCGGGGTGGGTTTTCCCTGGCTCTTGGGCGGACCGGAATTTTTCGCTGCTACTCGCAGGCAAGGGGGAAGACGGGGCTTTGGCGGGCGGTTTTTTCCTGAGCTACAAATGGTTCGTCGATGTGCTGTTCGGCGGCGTGATCGGGGTGGGTTTTTATTTCAAATACTCGGGGCGCGTATGGTGCCGTTTCGCGTGTCCGCTGGCGGCCTTGATGCATGTTTATGCGCGCTTTTCGCGCTTCCGGATTTTTGCGGAGAAGAAAAAGTGCATCTCGTGCAACGTGTGCACGACGGTGTGCCATCAGGGCATCGACGTGATGAGTTTCGCGAACAAGGGCCTGCCGATGGAGGACCCGCAGTGCGTGCGTTGCTCGGCCTGTGTGCAAAGTTGTCCGACGGGCGTGTTGTCGTTCGGGCAACTGCTGGCGGACGGGAAGCCGATTTTCGACGAGTTGCCCGCCTCGCCGGTGCGCATGCGGGAGGCTAAGCGCTGAGGCGCGGCGGCGGGTGGTGCCCGGGGCGGGACTCGAACCCGCACGACCTTACGATCAAGAGATTTTAAGTCTCTGGTGTCTACCATTCCACCACCCGGGCGTGGCTACCGGCGTGTATGTGGGGAAAAATCGGGGCGCGAGGCGAGCCCGCAAATCTGGAAACAGGCGCCCGATCGTCGCGCGCCAGTTTTTAGTCAAAAATCCGATTCGCGCGCCGCGCCATGGCCCGCCAATCGCTCCTTGCCCTCCGCGCGTCGCGCCCGCTTTTATTTTCCTTTATAACATGTCCCAGACCATCGCCGTCATCGATTTCGGATCTCAATACACTCAGGTCATCGCGCGCCGCATCCGCGAGTGCCAGGTCCTCTCCAAGATCTACCACTACGCCACGCCCGCCGCTCAGCTGAAAGCCGACGGCGTCATCGGCATCATCCTCTCCGGCGGCCCGAGCAGCGTCTTCGCGAAGGACGCGCCCATGCCGGACAAGGCCCTTTTCGCGCTCGGCGTGCCCGTGCTCGGCATCTGCTACGGCATCCAGCTCCAGGGCTTCCTACTCGGCGGCAAGGTCTCCAAGAGCACCCATCGCGAATACGGCCACGGCGTGCTGACCCTCCAGAAGCCCGGTCGTCTCTTCAAGGGCCTGCCCAAAAAGCTGAAGGTCTGGAACTCCCACGGCGACCGCCTCATCGCCCTGCCGCCCGGCTACACCGCCATCGGCACCACGGAGAACTCCGAGTTCGCCGTCATCGAAGACCGCAAGCGCAACTTCTACGGCATCCAGTTCCACCCCGAGGTCTTCCACTCCGAGCGCGGTATCGACGTCATCCGCAACTTCCTCCTCGGCATCTGCGGCGCCAAGCAGGACTGGACCACCAAGGACTACATCAAGCACTCCGTCTCCGACATCCGCCGCAAGGTCGGCAAGGAGCGCGTGCTCCTCGGCCTCTCCGGCGGCGTGGACAGTTCCGTGGCCGCCGCGCTCATCCACAAGGCCATCGGCAAACAGCTCACCTGTGTGTTCGTGGACAACGGCCTCCTTCGCGCCGGCGAGCGCGAGCAGGTCGAGAAGCTCTACGCCGACCACTTCAAGATCGATCTCCGCGTGGTGGACGCCTCGAAGCTCTTCCTCGGCCGCCTCAAGGGCGTTTCCGAGCCCGAGGCCAAGCGCAAGATCATCGGCAACACCTTCGTCGAGGTATTCGAAAAATCACTACGCTCCATCGGCGGCGCGAAGTGGCTCGCCCAGGGCACGCTCTATCCCGACGTCATCGAGTCGGTCGCCATCGCCGGCAACCCGGCCGCGCTCATCAAATCCCACCACAACGTCGGCGGCCTGCCCGAGCGCATGAAGCTCAAGCTCCTCGAGCCCCTGCGCGAACTGTTCAAGGACGAGGTCCGCGCCGTCGGCGAGGCCTGTGGTCTCCCGCGCGAGGTCGTCTGGCGCCAGCCCTTCCCCGGCCCTGGCCTCGGCGTGCGCGTCGCGGGCGACATCACCAAGGCCAAGCTCGACGTGCTCAAGGCCGCCGACCTCATCCTGCAGGACGAGATGATGAAATCCGGCTACTATTGGAAGGTGTGGCAGTCCTTCGCCGTGTATCTCCCGGTCAAGTCCGTCGGCGTGATCGGCGACGAGCGCAACTACGCCGACGTCATCTCGCTGCGGATCGTGGAGAGCCGCGACGCCATGACCGCCGACTGGGCGCGTCTGCCCTACGACCTGCTGGCCAAGATTTCCTCGCGCATCACCAACGAAGTGCGCGGCGTCTCCCGCGTGTTGCTCGACATCAGCTCCAAGCCGCCCGCGACCATCGAGTGGGAGTAAGCGATTTCACCCCCGCTTGCGTCGGCCTCGGAACCGGCTCGCTTAAGCGCTTTCATAGCCTCAACCCCCTAATCATGATCACTTCGCTGCCGTCGTTCTCCCGTTTGTTTGTCGTGCTCGGCCTCAGCCTCGCCGTCGCCTCCGTCGCCCACGCCGATCCGGCGACCTTGACCAAAGCCCGCGCCTTCATCGGTTCGGACGCCGCGCTGGATGCGGTCAACTGCCTTCGTTTCAAGGGACAACTGGAGGTGATCGATTCCGGCACGAGCACCCCCGGCACCGCCAAGATCGAGATCGTCTTCCAACGTCCCGACCGCCAGCTCATCACCGCCACCAACGAGGGCCAGACCGAGACCACCGCTCTTGATGGCTACGACGCCTGGCAACGCGTTTCCAGCGCCTCCGACGCCTCCCGCTGGCAGGTCACCTTGCTCGGCCCCGAGCAGATCAAGCGCCTTCGCGCGAATACCTTCGAGAATCTCGCGTTCTATCGCGGCATCGAGTCCCGAGGCGGTCGCGTCGAGGATCGTGGCTCTGTCACCGTCGACGGCGTCGCCTGCCGCAAACTCGCCTTCGTTCACGGTCCCGGCATCGTCTTCGTGCGCAGCTTCGACGCCGCCACCGGTCGCCTCGTGCTCACCGAGATGGACAGCGGCACGCTGATCCGCGAAAAAGGCGACCTCCGCGTCGGTGGCCTGCGTTTCCCCAAGACCATCGAAACCGTCAACACCCTCGCGGATGGTGGCGAACGCGTCATTCGCGTGACCTTCGAAACCGTGGAAGTTAATCCCCAGATCGATCCCGCTATTTTTTCGGTTCCCACCTTGCGTGAGTGAGTTGCGTGATTAACGACTCGTCGGCCCTGACCGCGTCCCGCCTTGCCGGACGCGGTTTTTTTGCGCCCGGTTTCGCCCCGGTGGAAAATCCCGGCTCGCACCTCGGCGGGCTACGTGCCATGCTGTAACCTTTCCGTTTCGTTCGTTCCCCCTTCGATTAACCGTCAGCCGAACTCCTTCCGTGCGCGTCCTCCAGTCTTCCTCCAAGACCTTTGAATCCGAAATCGCCGCTTTTTGCCGGGGCGCCACCGTGCCGAAAGAGATCCACGACACCGTGGCGGCCATCCTCGCCGATGTGCGCCACCGCGGCGACGAAGCCGTGGGCTACTACGCCGCCAAGTTCGACGGCGCCAAACTCCGCGCCCGCGACTTCCGCGTGAAGCCGGCCGACATTGCCGCCGCCGCCAAGCGCCTGCCCGCCGCCGACTTGAAGGCGCTCAAGGCCGCGCACGACGCCATCGTCGATTTTCACAAAAAATCCCCGCCCAAGAACTGGCTCGCCAAGAACCCGCACGGCGCCGCCGTCGGCGAAAACTTTTATCCCATCCGCCGCGTCGGTCTCTACGTGCCGGGCGGCGAGGTGCCGCTCGTCTCCACTGTGCTGATGACCGCCACGCTCGCCAAGCTCGCCGGCTGCCCCGAGATCGCGGTCTTCACGCCCTCCAACCCCTCCGGCAAGGTCTCCGACGGCACGCTCGCCGCGCTCCATCTCGTGGGCATCGACGAGGTGTATTGCGTCGGTGGCGTGCAGGCCATCGCGGCCGCCGCCTACAGCACGCTCAGCATTCCTGCCGTGGATAAAATCTTCGGCCCCGGAAACGCCTACGTGTGCGAGGCCAAGCGCCAGGTTTTCGGCACCATCGGCGTCGATTCCCTGCCCGGTCCCAGCGAGGTCATGGTGGTGGTGGACGACAGCGCCGACCTCGGCTTCGCCGCCTCCGATCTGCTCGCGCAGGCCGAACACGGGTCCGGTCGCGAAAAAGTTTACCTCGTCGCGCCCGACGCGGAGACGCTGGAGGAAGTGCGCACCGAGCTGACCAACCAGCTCAAGTTCGTCACGCGCTCCGAGAAGATCGCGAAGGTGCTCGCCAGCGGCTTCATCGGCGTCGTCGCCAAGTCCGCCGAGGATATCGCCCGCGTGGCCAACTTCGTTGCGCCCGAGCACTTGGAGTTGATGGTGAAGGAGCCGCTGCAAAAGACCCTGCTCAAGACCATCACCACCGCCGGCGCCATCATGCTCGGCAACCACACGCCGACCGCGGTGGGCGACTTCACCGCCGGCCCCAGCCACGTGTTGCCCACCGGCGGCGCGGGCCGGTTCTTCAGCGGCCTGCGCATCGCCGATTTCCAGCGCCGCACCAGCATCATCAAATACGACAAGGCCTCGATCAAGAAGGCCGCCCCGGTCGTCGCCGCCTTCGCCGCGCTCGAGAAGCTCGACGCCCACGGCCGCAGTGTGAAGATCCGCGCGCTTTGAGCGCGGTTTCGCCGCGTCGTTCGTTCTCGTTCTCATACTCGTTCTCGTTCTCCCGATCAAAACGGGTCGAGAACGAGTAAGAGAACGAGAACGAGAACGAGAACGATTTTTTCGAACCATGTCCGAACTCACCTCCCTCGCCCTGCCGCATGTCGCGGCGATGCACGCCTACACGCCCGGCCTTCAACCCACCGAGGCCGGCTGGGTGAAGCTCAACACCAACGAGTGCCCGTATCCGCCCAGTCCGCGCGCCGCTGCCGCCATCGCGGCCGAGCTGGCCGACTCCGGCGAGAAACTGCGCCTCTACCCAAACCCGAAGGCGACCTCGCTTCGCCAGCTCGTCGCCAAGCTCCACGGCCACGGCCTCACCGAGCAAAACGTGCTCATCGGCAATGGCTCCGACGACGTCCTGAACCTGCTCGTGCGCGTCTTCGGCGGCCCCGCCGCGCCGACCTCGTTCACGCTCCCCAGCTACTCGCTCTACCCGGTGCTCGTCGCCATCCAGGACGGCAAATGCGCGCCCGTGCCCTTTGATCGCTCGATGCGGCTGCCCATCGACGCGCTCGCCGCCACGCCCGCCCGCGCGTGTTTCCTCACCTCGCCCAACGCGCCCACTGGTATCGGTTTTTCGAATACGGAGATCGCCGCCCTGCTCGCGCGTTTTTCCGGCATCCTCGTGCTCGACGAGACCTACGCGCCCTTCGCGCGCGAAAACGCCGTCGCCCTTCTCGCCGCGCATCCGCGCCTCGTCATCACGCGTTCGCTCTCCAAGGCCCAGGGCCTGGCCGGCCTGCGCGTCGGCTACTGCCTCGCGCACCCCGAGGTCATCGACCTGCTTGATCGCGTGCGCGACAGCTACAACGTCAACCGCCTCAGCCAGGCCGGCGCGCACGCCGCGCTGACCGACGGCGACTACTACGCGGGCGTGATCGGCAAGATCATCCGCACCCGCGATTATTGGTTCGGCGAACTCACCCAAACGCGCGGCTGGTTCACCTACGAGAGCCAGGCCAACTTCCTTTTCGCCGAGCCGAAAAACGCCAAGGACGAGGTGGGCCCGGCGGTGGCGAAGTCGCTCTACGAGTTTTTCCTTTCGCGCCGCATCCTGGTGCGCGCCTTCCCGAACCATCCGCTGACCGCGAGCTTCCTGCGCATCAGCATCGGCACCGACGAGGAAATGGCGGCGGTGGACGAAGCCATCGACGCCTGGCTGGCGGCTTGAGCGCGAATCTGGCGAGTCTAAACCGGGACTAAAAAATGAAAATCTATTTTATGGGAATCTGCGGCACGGCGATGGGCAACGCGGCGCTGCTGGCGCGCGCGGCCGGGCACGAGGTGTCGGGGGCCGATACGGGGGTGTATCCGCCGATGAGCACGGTGCTGGCCGAGGCCGGCATCGCGTTGCACGAAGGCTACGACGCGGAGCGCCTGGAAAAACTCGCGCCCGATCTGGTGGTGATCGGCAACGCGATGTCGCGCGGCAATCCCGAGGTCGAGTGGCTGCTCGATACCCGCGCGCTGCGCTTCGTGTCGCTGCCCGCCTTGTTGAGCGAGACGGTGTTGGCGGGGCGCAAAAACATCGTGGTGTGCGGCACGCACGGCAAGACGACCACGACGGCGCTGGCGGCGTTTTTGCTGCGCGAGAACGAGCGCGATCCCGGCTTCCTGATCGGCGGCGTGCCGCTCGATCCGCCGACGGGCAATCATCTCGGCGCGGCCGGCGATCCCTTCGTGATCGAGGGCGACGAGTATGACAGCGCGTTTTTCGACAAGCGCTCGAAGTTCATCCACTACGCGCCGCACGTGGCGGTGTTGAACAATCTGGAGTTCGACCACGCGGACATTTTTCGCGATCTCGCCGACGTGCAGCGGACCTTCTCGCACCTCACGCGCATCGTGCCGCGCAACGGCTGGGTGGTGCTCAACGGCGACGACGACAACCTGCGCGCGCTCGGCCCGCTGCCATGGACGCGCGTGGTGCGGGTCGGCGTGGGGGAAGACAATGATGTTCGTATTACGAACTTCGTGGAGGGGCCGGGCGGCGTGAGTTTTTCGCTGGTGTGGAGCGGCGAGACATGGGGCGCGGTCGAGTGGGCTTCGCCGGGAATTTTTAATGTGCGCAACGCGGCGATGGCGGCGACGGCGGCGGCGTTGGCGCTGGGCGGAAAGGAAAACCTCTCGCTCGCGCCGTTGGCTCGGTTTCGCGGGGTGAAGCGCCGGCAGGAGATGTTGGTGGAGCGCGCCGGGCTGACGGTGATCGAGGATTTCGGGCATCACCCGACGGCGATCGCGGAGACGCTCACGAGCCTGCGCGCGCGGCATCCGGGGGCGGTGCTGACGGCGGTGTTCGAGCCGCGCAGCAACACGGCGCGCACGAAAACGTTGCAGACCGCTTTTCTGCGCGCGCTGGCGCAGGCGGACGAGGTGTTCATCGGCGCGGTGAATCGCGCGGACAAGTTGAAGGACGGCGAGCGCTTCGACGTCGAGGCGGTGGTGGAGCAGTTGGAGGTGCAGGGCGTGCACGCGGCCACGGCGGCGACGAACGCGGAAGTGTTGGCGAAGTTGCAGGCGGCGACGCTCGGGCCGGGCGCGGCGCTGGCGGCGCGCGGACGAGCGCGCGTGGTGGTATTTTTCTCGAACGGAAGTTTCGACGGCATCATCGCGGCTTACGCGACGGCGGCGCTGAAAAGCTAGTAGAGCTGGTAGAGCGACGGAAGGGCAGGGCGCGGAACTTGAGCTCACGCTCAAGCCTACGGGTGGAGGCGGAGCGGCGGGGTGCCCCGACGAGTCGGGGTAAACTTGCCCCCGTATGCCCTACATTCGGGATGCGTCAGCCGGCGCGGATGGCGAGGGCCTTGACGTGGCCGCAGCCGGGGAGGGCGCGGATTTTCGCGAGGATCTCGATCTGGTGAAAGCGCAGTTGGGTGCCGGCGACGGGCTGGTTGTAGAGGATGGTGAGCTTGCCGCGCGGATCGATCTGGCCGGCGTGCGAGTAGTGGGCGATGGCGCGGCCGACGACGTCGGGCCAGTTTTCGCGGATGGCATCCTCGGGCGCGGCGCGGCCGATCTGGTGCTTGATGAGCAACTCCTCGATGAGCGGCGAAAGCGCGCGGGTGGGGCGCTTGAATTGTCGCGCAGGAACGTCATCGCGCACGCCACGCAAGGCCGCCACGAGTTCGCGGGCAGCGCGGGGGAAGGGGTCGCGTGGTTCGGGGGCGGGCATTCTGGATGAAGGCTGAGGCCGGAAAGCTGAGACCTGAAGTCTGAAACCGGACCGCGGCGGACGGATCAGTCCTTCGCGGCGCGGACGTCTAGGGCGTCGCGGAGGCCGTCGCCGAGGAGGTTCAGGGCGAGCAGGGTGCAGGCGAAGAGGCCGCCGGGGAAAATCAGCAGCCAGGGGTAGTTTTCCATTTTGTCGGCGCCGTCCTTGATGAGCGTGCCCCAGCTGCTGAGCGGGGCGCTGACGCCGAGGCCGAGGAAGCTGAGAAAACTTTCCAGCATCATAACCGCCGGAATCGTGAGCGTCGTGAACACGATGACCGGACCTAGGATATTTGGCACGATGTGGCGGAAGATGATGCGCGCGTTCCCGTATCCGAGAGTGCGTGCGGCTTCGATGTATTCCATTTTCTTTACCGTGAGCACTTGGCCGCGGACGATGCGCGCCATGGTGAGCCATTCGACCGCGCCGATGGCGGCGAAGAGGCCGAAAATTTTTCCGATGCCTTGCAGATCGGCGAAGGGGGCGAAGCCGAGAAGCGAGAGGCCGCGCAGCCACTCGTCGAGGGTGTTCATGGGCTCTTCGAGGAAGACCATCATGAGAATGACAAAGATGGTGAAGGGCAGGGCGTAGATGATGTCCACGATCCGCATCATGAGCGCGTCGGTCTTGCCGCCGACGTAGCCGGAGACCGCGCCGTAGGTGACGCCGATGGTGAGGGCGACGAAGGAGGCGATGAAGCCGACCATGAGCGAGATGCGTCCGCCGAAAAGCGTGCGAGCGAGTTGGTCGCGGCCTAGCTCGTCGGTGCCCATGGGGTGGGCGAGCGAGGGCGGCTGGAACTGGTTGGCCAAAACCTGATGGTCGTAGGTGTGGGGCAGGAAGGGCGGCAGGGCGAAGCAGGCGAGGGCGAGCAGGATGACGAAGATGCCGGAGATGACCGAGAGGCGGTTGCGGCGCAGGCGCGCCCAGGCGTCGTGCCACGGGGAGTGCGGGCGCTCGGCGGCGGCATCAAGGAGCGGCGACACTCTTGTCGCCGTCGGGGCGGCGTTGGCGGCGACAGGAGTGTCGCCGTTCCTTGGGGGGAGAGGCGCGGCGCTCATTCGAATTTCAGGCGGGGGTTGAGCCAGACCTGGACGATGTCCACGAGCAGGTTGAGGCCGATGATGAGGCCGGCGTAGAGGAGCACGGTGCCGCTCACGAGGGTGTAGTCGCGGTTGAAGGCGGAGTTGACGAATTCGCGGCCGAGGCCGGGGATTTGGAAAATCGTCTCGATGACGAAGCTGCCGGAAATGATGCCGGCGAAGGCGGGGCCGAGGTAGGTGACGACGGGGAGCAGGCCGCCGCGCAGGGCGTGGCGGAGCACGATGCGCGTCTCGGAGGCGCCCTTGGCCCGGGCGGTGCGGATGTAGTCTTGGTTGAGCACTTCGAGCATGCCGCCGCGGGTGAGGCGCGCGATGTAGGCGGCGTAAACCAGGCCGAGGGTGAGGGCGGGCAAGATGCGGTCCTCGGGAAAATACCAGCCGGAGGCGTTGACCGATCCGAGTCGCAAGGCGAAGAGCAGGACGAGAAGCGGGCCCATGACGAAGGTGGGCACGCAGATGCCGACCATGGCGAAGGTGGAGGCGGCGTAGTCGATGCCGGTGTTTTTCTTCATCGCGGCGACGACGCCGAGGGTGATGCCGACGGTGAGGGCGACGAGGATGGCCCAGAGGCCGAGTTCGAGGGAGGCGGGGAGCTTGTCGGCGAGGATCTCGTTGATGGTGCGGTTGGGGTATTTGAACGAGGGGCCGAGGTTGATGCCGAAGGCGGCCTGGATGTCGTAGTCGGGGCGGCCGTCGCCGCGGGCGTCGGTGAAGAGGCGCCAGGGGGCGAATTTCTTCGGGGTGATGTCCCAGAGGTAGGCGCCGTATTGGTGAAGGAGGGGTTTATCTAGGCCGTAATGCGCCTCGAGGTTGCGCTGGATTTCCGCGGAGACGGCCTTCTCGGCGGTGAAGGGGCCGCCGGGCACGAGTCGCAACATGAAAAACGTCGCCGTGACGATGACGAGCAGGACGGGGATCGTCTGCAGGAGGCGGCGAAGGATGAAGCGGAGCATTTGAAAGCTAGTAGAGCTGGTAGAGCTAGTAAGCTAGTAGAGCGGGTTGCGCGGCTAGTCTTGGAGGTCGATGTATTGCCAGCCCCGGGTGTCGAGGATGTTCGGAGCCCAGTGCAGGACTTTAGGACTTAGGAGGTAAACTTTTTTGTAGAAGTATAAGGGGATGACGGGCGCGTCTCGGGTGAGCATGGCGTCGAGCTGGCGATAAACGTCCATGCGCGCGGCTTCGTCGGGGGCGTCGAGCGCGGTGGCGAAGAGGCGGTCGTAGTCGGGGTTGGCGTAGCCGGTTTTGTTGTTGCCGCCGCCGCCGAGCCAGAGGTCGAGGAAGCCGTGCGGGTCGGGGTAGTCGGCGATCCAGCCGGCGCGGGAGATGTCGTAGGCGAGGCGGTTCGTGGTATCGAGATACACCTTCCACTCTTCGTTGCGGAGAGTGACGTCGATGCCGAGGCCGGTCTTCCACATTTGCTGGATGGCCTCGGCGACGGATTTGTGGGTATCGAGGGTGTTGTAGTGGATTTCGAGGCGGCGCAGGCCGCGGCCCTCGGGGTAGCCGGCTTCGGCGAGGAGGCGGCGGGCCTCAGGGAGGTCGGGCGCGGCGAGTTTGGTCGCGGGGGTGAAGCCGGCGAGGGCGGGCGTGTAGTGGTAGGCGGGTTCCTGGCCGGCGCGGAGGATGCGTTGCGCGATGGCCTCGCGGTCGATTGCGAGGGAGAGGGCGCGGCGCACGCGGACATCGTCGAGGGGCGGGCGGGTGGTGTTGAGGCGGTAGAAATAAACGCCGTAGTAGGGGTCGATGCGGAGGACCTCGGGTTGATTGGCGCGGTAGGTTTCGACGCGGTGGGGCGGCAGGCTGTAGGTGGCGTGCAGGCCGCCGGCGCGGAAGAGGCGTTCTTCGGCGTCCTGATTGTCGATGGCGTGGAAGACGATGCCGTCGAGTAGGGCGGTGGTCTCGCCGCGATAGGTGGGGGAGCGCTCGACGGTGATACGCTGGTCGCGCAGCCAAGTTTTGAGGACGAAGGGGCCGTTGCCGACGAAGTTTTCGGGACGGGTCCAGTTGTTGTTTTTTTGGTCGGCGCGGCCGTGGCGTTCGACGGTGGGGAGATGGACGGGGAACCAGGAGTAGTGCTTGAGCGCGTCGAGCAGGTAGGGGACGGGTTGGCGGAGGCGGAGGACGAGGGTGTGGTCGTCGGGGGCGGAGAAACCGGTCTGGGCGAAGTCGGCGAGTTCGCCGCGGTTGTAGGCTTCGGCGCCGACGACGTGGTGGAGTTTGTAGGCGTATTCGGCGCCGAGGGCGGGGGTGAGGATGCGTTGAAAGGAGCGCAGGAAATCGTGCGCGGTGACGGGGTCGCCGTTGGACCAACGGGCTTCGGTGCGAAGATGAAAAGTCCAGGTGAGGCGGTCTTCGGAGGTTTCCCAACGGGTGGCCACGCCGGGGGCGACTCCGGTGCCGGAGGGGTGGTGGGTGACGAGGCCTTCGAGCAGGGCGGTGAGGATGTTGTGCTCGGTGACGCCGGTGACGGTGTGCGGGTCGAGGTCCTGGGGTTCGGCGCCGTTGCCGAGTTCGAGGATTTTGCGCGGAGGGGAGCCGTCGGTGGTGGCGCTGTTTCGATCGGCGCGGCGGCAGGCGGCGGGGAGGAGCAGAAGGGCTACGGCGAGGAGGCGGAGAAGGGGCGGGGTAAAGACGCGCATGACGCGGCCATGTAGCGGATGGCGGGCCAGCTCCGCAAGTGGAGCCGGAGCTGGTAGAGCTGCTGGAGCTGGTAGAGCTGGTAGAGCTGGTAGAGCTAGTAAGCTAGTAGAGCGACGGAGGGACGGAGGCTCGGAATGCCGGCTGGATGCGCCTTCGGCGCACAAGAGCCGGCGCTCCCGGGGGAATCAGGCGGGTTTGGGCTCGGTGGGGTCGAGGGATTCGGCGGCTTCGGAGGTTTCGTCCTCGAGGGGGTAGTCTTTGCGGAACTCGGCGAAATCGATCAACTCCATGCGGCCGTCGTGGTGCTCGATGATGGCGGTGAGGCTCTCGACCCAGTCGCCGCTATTAAGGTAATGCACGTCGCCCATCATGCGGTCGGCGGCGGTGTGGATGTGGCCGCACATGACGCCTTCGCAGCCGCGACTTTTGGCAAGCTCGGCGATGTGTTGTTCAAAATTGGATACGTGGCTGACCGCCTGTTTCACGCGCGCCTTGATGGCCTTGGAGATGGAGTAGTATTCCTTGCCGCGCCAGGCGCGCCATTTGTTGTAGAGGCGATTGAGGCGCATGAGCGCGCGGTAGCCCCAGTCGCCGAGGTAGGCGAGGAAGACGTCGGGGCGATTGGCGCGCCAAGCGCGGAGGAGGGCGCCGCGCACGGGCAGGCCGGCGCGGAGCATGGCGTAGCCGGGGATGGGCACGCCGGGGTGGAGAACCTCTCGGAAGCCGAGGGAGGGCTGAGGTCGGAGACCTGAGACCTGAGGATCGGCGGATTGGCGCGGGCGGTGGACG
>CAZOGV010000026.1:0-22180 GCA_964579225.1 uncultured Akkermansia sp.
TAATTACCACGAAAATCAAGAAATATCTTAACAAAGTAGAATTAGGGCCTGTAACGAAATAACTGTTACAACCTGACACGTTCTTTAGGCCGCTGGCAGTGTTGCGCTATCGGTTACAGCCCGCGCGGAGATGCGCCCTCAAGCGCGCCTTGCCGGCGACCAAAATCTCCGCGCCAACTTGTGACACTTATTTAGTTACAGGCCCTTACTTGCAGGCGGTGCAGGCGGTGCAGCTCTTCGTGCCCTCGGCCTTGTCGCCCTTCGCCGCCGGCACGCAAGCCGCGTCCGTGCAACATGCCTTCTCGTCGGTCATCTGCTGGGCGGCCTTCTTCTTGCCCTTGGCCTTCTCGCCGGTGGAGCAGCAATCGCTGTCCACGCCGCAAACCTTGCCGTCTTTTTTCACGACACAGCCGCAGGGGGCTTTCGTAGGCTTGGCCTCGGGTTTCTTTTCCTCGGCCGCCGCGAAGGCGACGGAGCCGGCCATGGCGGCGGCGAAAGCAAGGGCGAACAGGGTGCGGAGCGTTTTCATGATGCGTGTAGGTTGGGTTAAAGAGTTGGAGCTGCAAGGAGTCATACGCGCGAGCGCCGGACTCCCCTCGAACTTTTTCACCCACCCTCAACCCGTTTTCCGCGACGCTTAACCCGAAGTGATGGCCGCCCACCGGGAGCGCCGGCTTCCAGCCGGCTTTCCGAACGAACAGCCGGCAGGATGCCGGCGCTCCGGTAACGAAGTTCCGACTTCGGCATCAGCTCTTGCTACCCCGTTTTCCGCGACGCGTTCACAAAGCGCTCGATGCGATCGCAGGCCACCAACAACTGCTCGTAGCTCGTCGCGAAACACGCGCGCACATGCCCCGTGCCGTTCACGCCGAAGGCCGTGCCCGGCACGACCGCGACCTTCTCCTCCTTGAGCAGACCGACCGCGAAATCCTTCTCCGTCATCCCGATGCCCTGCGTGCTCGGAAACGCGTAAAAACTCCCGCGCGGCGAATGACAGGTCAGCCCGATCTCGTTGAAGCGGCGCACCACCAAATCGCGACGGCGGTGATACTGGTCACGCATCTCGCACACGTTTTCCCAGCCGTTGTTCAGCGCTTCGAGCGCCGCCTCCTGCGCGATGATCGAGGCGCACATCATCGAGTATTGGTGCACCTTCATCATCGCATCGATCAACACCTCGGGACCGCACGCGTAGCCGATGCGCCAGCCGGTCATCGCGAAAGCCTTCGAAAAACCGTGCAGGAAAACCGTGCGCTCCTGCATGCCGGGCAAACTGGCGATGCTCGTGTGCGTGCCGTCGAAGGTGAGCTCGGAATAAATCTCGTCGCTCAACACCAACAGATCCTTCTCGCGGCAAAACGCGGCGATGGCCTCCAACTGCGCGCGGTCACAGGTGCCGCCCGTGGGATTGCACGGCAGGTTCAGCATCAGGATTTTGCAACCCGGCACCCAGGCGGCGCGCAGGGCCTCGGCCGTAAGAGCAAAATTGTCCTTCGCGTAGGTCGGCACCGCCACGCCCTCGGCGTGCACAAGCGAGATGCTCGGATGGTAGGAGACGTAGCAGGGCTGGTGAAACATCACCTTGTCGCCCGGATTGCAGAACGCGCGAAAACACAGGTCTAGCGCCTCGGAGACGCCCACCGTGATGATGACCTGATCCTCCGGGCGATAGTTCACGCCGAAGTGCTCGGTCACATAGGTCGAGACCGCGCGGCGCAGCTCGATCATGCCGAGGTTCGAGGTGTAGTAGGTTTTGCCCTCCTCAAGCGCGGTGATGGCCGCCTTGCGGACGTGCCAAGGCGTGGTGAAGTCGGGCTCGCCGACGCCGAGCGAGATGACGTCCTGGCCCTTCATCTTGGCCACGAGTTCGAAAAAGTCGCGAATGCCGCTCCGGGGCAGCGAGGCCACGTGGCCGGCCACCCAGCGATTGCTGGTAGTGCTCATGTGGATACTCCGCTCAGGGGGTGACGTTGAGGCGATCACCCGAACCCTCGCCGCCATCCAGCGCGAAACCGCCCTCCTTGTAGGAGCGCAGCAGGAAATGCGTGCTGGTGGAGAGCACGCCGCCGAGGGTGGAGAGTTTTTCGGAGACGAAGGCCGCGGCCTTCTGGAGCGTGGGCGCGGTCACGAAGACCAGCAGGTCGTAGCCGCCCGACATCAGGTAGCACGACTCGACCTCGTCGAACTTCGCCAAGCGTTGGGCGAGGTTGTTGAAACCGCCGCCGCGTTCGGGCGTGAGTTTCACCTCGATGACCGCGCGCACGGCGGCGCCTGCGGCTGCCTCTCGGGAAAGATCGAGCACCGGACGCCAGCCGAGGAAGATTTTATCTTTTTTCAGCTGCTCCAGGTGCTGTTCGACTTCGGCGACGGAGAGGCCCGCGACTTGCGCCATCTGCGCGGTCGTGAGTCTGCCACCTTCGAGCAACAGCTTGAGAACAGGGTTCATGGGTCGGGGAGCCCACTAGGCCGGACGCGCCGACGCCACACCTTTTTTCGCGGACCGCCCACCGGGAGCGCCGGCTTCCAGCCGGCATCACTCCTCTCGGTTTCGTAGGATTGAACGTGAGTTCAATGGCTTGCCGAGCCGCTCCCCGACTTGGACTCACGTCCAAGCCCACCCAAGCCCCCTCCTCAGAACCAAACAATATCCACCACCCGCGTTGACAGCACGGTCGCTGAAATCGCGAATCCCTGCACCACCCGCCCCCCGTCTCAGCCCCATGCTTGAACTTCTTCCCTTGCTCGTCGGTTTTTTCGTGGTCGCCGCCCTCTACGGCACGGTCGGCCACGGCGGCGCGTCGGGCTATCTCGCGTGGATGGCGCTGCTTTCCTTCGCGCCCGAATCCCTGCGCCCCACCGCGCTCGTGCTCAATGTCGCCGTCTCGCTCCTCGGCACCGTCGCCTTTTATCGCGCGGGCCATTTCCGCCCCGCCTTGTTCTGGCCCTTCGCCCTCGCCGCCATCCCCTTCGCGTGGCTGGGCGGCACGCTCCACCTGCCGCCGACCGCCTTCAAACTCCTGCTCGCGTTCACCCTCTCCTGGGCCGCGCTGCGCCTCGTCCTGCCCTCGCCCGCCGCCACCGACATCCGCCCCGCGCCGTTGAAACTCAGCTTGCCGCTCGGCGCGCTCCTCGGTTTGATTTCCGGCCTGGTCGGCGTAGGCGGCGGCATATTCCTAACCCCCTTGCTCATCCTCGGACGTTGGGCCAACGCCAAGACCGCCGCCGCCGTGTCCGCGCCGTTTATTTTGGTCAACTCCGCCGCCGGTCTCGCCGGCCAGAGCGGCTCGTTGCGCAACCTGCCTGACTTCTGGCCCGCCCTCGTCGTTGCGGTGGTGCTCGGCGGTGCGCTCGGCGCACGCTGGGGCAGCACCCACGCCCGCACCGCGCAACTGCGCCCGGCCCTCGCCCTCGTGTTGCTCGTGGCCGTGGCGAAACTCGCCTTCGCCTGAGCTTCGCCGAACCCGCCCTCCCCCGACTTGCCAGCGGCCTCGCCGCCACCCACGTTCGCCTTTTTCCATGTTCGAATCCCTCACCGACAAACTCTCCTCCGCCCTCCGCAACCTCCGCGGCGTCGGCCAGCTCTCCGAAGAAAACATGGAGACCGCCCTCCAGGAGGTGCGCACCGCCCTCCTCTCCGCCGACGTGCATTTCCGCGTCGCCCGCGAATTCATCGAAAAGGTCAAAACCAAGGCCGTCGGCCAGGAGGTCCTCAAAGGCGTCAACCCCGGCCAGCAGATCGTCAAAATCATCAACGACGAGCTCACCGCCCTGCTCGGCGAAGGCACCACCGCCCTCTCCGCCGCCCGCCCGCTCAAGATCCTCATGGTCGGCCTCCACGGCTCCGGCAAAACCACCTCCACCGCCAAGCTCGGCCGCCTCCTCAAGAAAAAGGGCTACGCCAAACCCTTCGCCGTCGCGTGCGACATCTATCGGCCCGCCGCCATCGACCAGCTCGAAATCCTCTCCAAACAGGAAGACCTCGGCTTCTACGCCGACCGCGTTTCCAAAGACGTGCCCGCCATCGGCGCCGCCGGCCTCGCCGCCGCCCAGGCCGCCAACGCCGACCTCATACTCTTCGACACCGCCGGCCGCCTCCAGATCGACACCGACCTCATCGAGGAGGTCAAAAAACTCCGCGACCGCGTAAAGCCCGACGAGATCATCCTCGTCGCCGACGGCGCCCTCGGCCAGGAGGCGGTCAACGTCGCCAAGGCCTTCCACGACGCCCTCCAGCTCACCGGCCTCATCCTCACCAAGCTCGACGGCGACGCCCGCGGCGGCGCCGCCCTCTCCATCAAGTCCATCACCGGCGTCCCCATCAAATTCGTCGGCACTGGCGAGAAGACCGCCGACTTCGACATCTTTTATCCCGACCGTCTCGCCTCCCGCATCCTCGGCATGGGCGACGTCGTTTCGCTCGTCGAAAAAGCCGCCGAGGTCATCGACCAAAAAGAGGCCGAGCGCATGGCCGAGAAGATGAAGAAGGCGGACTTCAATCTCGAAGACTTCCTCGCCCAGATGCAGCAGATCAAAAAGCTCGGCTCGCTCGGCGGCATCATGGGCATGATGCCCGGCATGAGCGGCATGAAGATCGACGAAGACGCCGCCGAAGACGGCATGAAACGCACCGAGGCCATTATCCTTTCGATGACTTATCAGGAACGCCGCAAACCCGAGGTCCTGAACGGCAGCCGTCGTCTCCGCATCGCCAACGGTGCCGGGGTGAAAGTGGTCGAGGTGAATCAGCTCATGAAGCAGTTCACCCAGATGCAGCAGATGATGAAAATGATGAAAGGCGGCGGATCGAAAAAGATGATGCGCCAGATGAAAGAAATGCAGCGCAAAGGCGGCGGCGGAATGGGCGGAATGGGCGGCGGCGGCTTCGGCGGTTTCGGCGGCGGCATGCCCCGCTTCTGAGTTTTTAACCGCAGATTTCGCAGATTGTCGCAGATAAAAACCGAGCCACCTAACCGAGGCCTCGGTATCTGCGTTTATCTGCGAAATCTGCGGTCAAAAAAACTCCGTTCCTCTCACTCCGTCGCCAGCAGCTTGGTCCAGCGCGCAACCTGCTTCTTCACCTGCGCCGGACCCGGCATGCCGGTGCCGCGACGCATCGCCATCGCGCGCTTCAAATCAAAAACCGTCGCCCAGTCGTCGCCGTAGCCCGGGTGACATTTCTTCACGTCGGCCGTGGCCAGTTTGTCCAGCGGCTTGCCCTGCACCTCGGCCAGCTTCACCACCGCGCCGACCGCGTGATGCGCCTCTCGGAACGGCACGCCGCGCTCGACAAGGTAGTCCGCCAGATCGGTCGCCAGCAGCGCCGGATCAGCCACCGCCGCCGCACACTTCTCGGGCAACACCTGCGCGCCCGCCAAAGTCCCGGCCAACACTTCGGCGCAAACCGACACCGTATCAAAGGTGTCGAACACCGGCGGTTTGTCCTCTTGGAGGTCGCGGTTATACGTCAGCGGCAGCCCCTTCACCATCGTCAGCAAAGCGGAGAGATTGCCCACCAGACGCCCCGACTTGCCGCGCAACAGCTCGCACGAATCCGGATTCTTCTTCTGCGGCATCAACGACGACCCAGTGCAAAACGCGTCCGGCAGCTCCACAAATTTAAACTCCGCGCTCGACCACAGGATGAGGTCCTCGGCGATGCGCGAAACATGGATGCCGAACATCGCGCCGGCGGCGGCGAACTCCAAAAACAGGTCTCGGTCGGCGACGGTATCCATGGAGTTTTGGCTCACGCGCGGGCGGCCCTTTTCATCCACGAAGCCGAGCTGCTTCGCGGTGAATTCCCGGTCGATCGGCAACGTGGTGCCGGCGATGGCTCCCGCGCCGAGCGGACACCAGTTGGCGTGCTTGGCCACCGAGACGAAACGCGAGTGATCGCGCTCCAGCATCTCCATCCACGCGAAAAGATGATGCGCCAGATAAACCGGCTGCGCGCGCTGGAGGTGGGTGTAGCCGGGGATGAGCACCTGCCCGTCGCGCACCGCGAGCGCGAGCAGCGCCTGCTGGGCCTGGCGGATGCGTAGTTGAATTTCACTACACGCCCACTTGAACCAAAGGCGCATATCGGTCGCGACCTGGTCGTTGCGCGAGCGCGCGGTGTGCAGCTTGGCGGCGGCCGGCACTCGCTTGGTGAGGGCCTGCTCGATGTTCATGTGAACGTCCTCGAGCTGCATGCTCCACTCGAATTTCCCGGCGCGGATCTCGGCGAGGATCGCATCGAGCCCGGCGTGGATGGCGTTGCGCTCCTTGGCGGTGATGAGGCCGACATGCGCGAGCATGGCGGAATGGGCCTTGCTGCCCGCGATGTCGAAGGGAGCGAGACGCTTGTCGAACGAGACGGACTCGCTGAAGCCCTGCATCAACGCCGCCGGACCGCTGGAAAACCGTCCGCCCCAAGTCGCCTGAGATTTTTTCGCCATGATATTAAAAAGATAAGCCGCCGAGCACACCCCCCGCCCCGCCCCTCGGCAACGCGAAATCCCCGGTGCCCGAAGGTGTCACAGACATTCCTGTCTGTGTAGGCTTGGGCGTGAGCCCAAGTTGGGTGCCTCAGCGCCCATCTATTGAGCTCACGCTCAATCCTACGGTAATATCCGCCCACCAAGGTGGAGCGTGTTGACCCCAACACGCTTGGCTCGGGCGCGGCTGCGCCGCGCGAGCGCATTGAGGTCAATGCGCTCCACACTGCGCTCCACCCCACCCTCCCCTCACTCTTCCCAAACCAGCGTCACATCCTTCACCACCTCGGGCGCGAGCGAGCGATGCACCGGGCAGCCGTGCGCCGCGCGCTCCAGTTCGCCCTCCGGCACCGCGCGAGCCGAGGCGGGCAGCCAGATCGTGGCGGCCAGCCGGGCTATGGAGCGCGGCGGCGTGGCGGTCATCTCCTTGGTGACCTCGTAGCGCAGCGCGCCGAGTTCGTGCCCATGCTTGCGCGCCATGAGCGCCATGGTGGTGGCGATGCAGGTCGCGAACGCCGTGGCGACGAGATCGGTAGGCGAAAACGACTCGCCGAGCCCCTGATTATCGCGCGGCGCATCGGTGGCGAGCGACGTGCCGGAAGGCTCGTGTTTGGCGGTGCAGCGAAGGGAGCCATCGTAAGTGCCGGTGATTTTGACCATGCCGCCAGATTTCGCCCGCTTCCGCGCCTGTCGCAAGCATGGTGTGCCCGGCGGGATTCGAACCCACGACCAGTCGCTTAGAAGGCGACTGCTCTATCCAGCTGAGCTACGGGCACAAAACTCCATGCAAACCGACGGCCCACGACTACGCCCGCTTCTCTCCTCTGGGCAAGACCCTGTTTTCAAACATCGGCATAACCTAACGCATCCCAAGCCGCATCCGCATTCCGCATTCCGCCTTACGTCCGCACCTCCGCACCTCCGCACCTTCACGCCGAAGAGAACTTTGCGGTTCCCCGCAACTCGGCGTTGCGCGGGTCATCCGCGCCCTTCGCGTCTCTTTCACGCATGGCCCGTTCCCGCTCCGCCGCCGCCAAGGATTCCACCGCCACCATCGGCTTCGAAGCCAAGCTCTGGCTCACCGCCGATAAGCTGCGCAACAACATGGACGCGGCGGTTACCGAGCGAAGCGAAAAGCGGAGGCAACAGCCGAAGCCATACAAAAACACGTCGTCCTCGGCCTCATCTTCCTCAAATACATCTCCGACACCTTCGAGGAACACCGCGCCAAGCTCGCCGAGTCCGCGAAACTGGAACAGGCCATCAAAGCAAACTTGAAAGGACTCGGTTATGGCCGCTGAGACTGGCGATTCACCCCAGCCTGCACCCGATACGTCGAACCCGCCGCCTAGCTCTGAAAACCCGATCCAGATCCCCGCGCCGGACTCCCCTCCGCCACCGCCGAAAAAAACAAACTCGAGACACAGGCGAGACGCCCATGCCACACCTCCCTTACCCCGCCGCCACCGCCACCGCGCAGGCCTTGTAGCTCGGCTGGCGCGAGTGCGGATCGTAGGCCGCAAACGTGAGCCGGTTCACCGCGTCAAAATGCATGGGCATGAAAATCACGCCCGGCTGCACCGTCGCGGTGACGACCGCGGTAGCGCGCGCCTCGCCACGTCGCGACCACACTCGCACCGCGCCCGCGTCGGCGATGCCGAGCCGCGCCGCGTCCTCAGGATGAATTTCGACCACGAGGCTGCGCGGCGCGAGTTTGCGCAGCACGTCGCTCTTGTCGGTGCGCGTGCCGGTGTGCCACTGCGCGGAGGTGCCGCGCCCGGTGTTGAGTAAAAACGGATACTCCGCGCACGGCGGCTCCGGCATGGGACGCGGCGCGTCGAACAACATGCGCGCCCGCCCGTCGGGCGTGAAAAACCGCCCGTCCGCAAACAACCTCCGCTCCCGCTCCGGGTCCGGCTGTTCCTTTAGGATTTGGGATTTAGGATCTAGGATTTCCGACGCGTCAGCGGCGGCATGGGGCCATTGGATGCCCCCCGCCGCCGCCAGATGCTCATAATCGCGCACCCCGGTGAAATCACATGGCTGCCCGGCCGAAAGTTTCTTGAGAATCTGAAAAACCGCCGCGGGCGATTCCCACGCCGCGAAGAGGTCCGCGCAGCCCCAGGCGCGCGCGAGCAGTTTCAAAATCGCGAAATCGCTCAGCGCCTGGCCCGGCGCGCGCGCGACTTTGGTGATGCGACCGAGCCGACGTTCGCTGTTGATGAAAAAACCTTCCTTCTCACCCCACCCCGCCGCCGGCAAAACGAGGTCGGCGAGGCGCGCGGTGTGCGTGGTCGCATACATGTCCTGCACCACGAGAAACTCCAGTTTCGCGCGCAGCCGCGCGAAGCGCTCGGAGTTGATCCATGAGTGCGCGGTGTTGGTGGCGACGACCCACAGGCCCTTGATCGCACCGCTCTCGATGCCGTCGATGATCTGGTCGTAGGCGAGCGAGAGCTCCGCCGGAATGCGCTCGACCGGGATGTCCAAAATGCCGGCAACATGTTCGCGGTGGTGCGGGTTTTTGAAATCGCGCCCGCCGAGCAACGAGGTGGCGTTCGCAAACAGGCGCGAGCCCATCGCGTTGCACTGGCCGGTGATGGAGTTGGCCCCGGTGCCGGGACGGCCGATGTTGCCGGTGATGAGCGCGAGGTTGATCAGCGCCTGCGCGGTGCGGGTGGATTCGTGGCCCTGGTTGACGCCCATCGTCCACCAAAACGAGGCGGCCTTGGCGTCGGCGATGAGGCGCGCCAGCCGGCGAATCTCGTCCGCCGCGATGCCGCACTCGGGCGCCACGCGCTCCGGCGAATACGCGACGAGGAAGGCGGCGAACTCGGGAAACCCATTCGTATGCGCCTCGATGAAGGCGTGCTTGATGCGCCCCTCGGCGACGAGCACGTGGGCGATGGCGTAGAGCAGCCACAAGTCGGACTTCGGCCGAAGCGCGACGTGATCGGTGGCGAGCGCGGCGGTCTCGGTGCGGCGCGGATCGAGCACGATGATGCGCGGCGCGTTTTTGTTCATCATCACGCGCTGCCACATGATGGGGTGCGCGATGGCGGGATTCGACCCCACGAAGACGAGGCAATCCGAGTGTTCGAAATCGGCGTAGGTGTAGGGCGGCGCGTCGAAGCCGAAGCTCTGTTTGTAGGCCACGTGAGAGGTGGCCATGCACTGCCGCGTGTTGCTGTCCATGTGCAGCGCGCCCATGCCGAATTTAAAAAACGCACCGAGAAACGACATCTCCTCGGTCGGGATCTGGCCGGTCGAAAGACACGCGACACTATGCGGCCCATGCGCGGCTTGGATGGCCTTGAAACGCGACGCGAAGGTATTGGCCGCCGTGGCCCAATCGGTCGGCACCAGCGGCGCGTCGGGCGCGGACGAAACCCGCAGCAACGGCGTGGTGGCGCGATCGGGCGCGGCGAGAGGCGTGAGCGCCTCCCAGCCCTTCGGGCAGGCCATGCCGAGATTGACCGGATAGCCGGGATCGGCGGCGAGATTCACCGCGCTCCCCTCGGCGTCGAGGTGGACCTGAAGCGAGCAACCCGTGGCGCAAAAACCGCAGACCGTGGTCGTGGTGGAAACCGGCGCGAGGGCCGAGGGCACTTGCGGCAAGCCCAACTCGGGCAAGGCCGGCGCGCGCTCCAGCAACGCGGTCATGGGTCCGTCATGGGCACGGAAGGCGAGCAAAGAGGTATCGAGAGCAGGCAAGGGCATGGGATAAGTGCCCTACCCTTTCAGCATTTCCCCGGCCCGAACCGGAACTATCGCAGGAAAATCGCCTGAATGATTTCCGGCCTATCCATCAAAACCGCTCATGGAACCGACGGATTTAAAACCACAGATTACACAGATATGCACAGATGAAGGCACGGGCCGTGGAGCGTGGGCTCGGTATCTGTGTTTATCTGTGAAATCTGTGGTCAAATAGTCCGATTTAGGCGCGTTGGTTCCACGCCACGAGGTCGGCGTAGCGCACGCCTTTGCCGCCGAAAATGTCGAGCGCGCTGCCCACCGTCACATCCACGCGGCCGGCGCTGAGTTGCTCGACCAGGCGCACGTCATCGAGCGTGGCGACGCCGCCCGCGTAGGTCATCGGACGCCCACCCCAACGGCCAAGCAGCGCCACCAAGTCGGAGTCGATGCCGCCGCACAGCCCCTCGACATCGGCGGCGTGGATGAGGAATTCGGCGCAGTTGGCCGCGAGGCGGTCGAGCGTGGCGGGCGTGACTTCGAGATCGGTGAGGGTTTGCCAGCGATTCATCGCAACCGTCCAACCGGTGGCGGTGCGGCGGCAGCTCAGATCGAGCACGAGTTTGTCGGAGCCGATGCGCGCGACCAGTTCGCCGAGGCGCTCGGGCAGAAAGCGTCCCTCGGGCGAAAACAGCCATGACGTGACGATGACGTGGCTCGCGCCGGCATCGAGCCAGGCGGCGGCGTTGTCGGCGGTGATGCCCCCGCCGAGATGCAGGCCGCCGGGCCAGGCGGCGAGCGCGGCGCGGGCGGCCTCGTCGTTGCCCGAACCGAGTTTGATGACGTGTCCGCCGGTGAGGGCATCGGCGCGGTAGCGGGCGGCGAAGGACGCGGGCGATTCGTCGGACACGAAGTTTTCGCGCAGGCCGGCGCCATCGTCGCGCAGAGAACCGCCGACGATTTGTTTCACTTTGCCATCGTGCAGGTCGATGCAGGGCCGAAAACGAGTCATGCCGTGTCGGTAAGCGCGGCGCGCGCGGGCGCAAGGGCCAAGGAGGGGCGACACTCTTGTCGCCCGGAAAACGGGTCGGTTATTCCCTGAGCGGCATTCACGGCGGACAGATCAAGGGAAGAACTTGACCACGACTGCGGCGGTAGATGCTGAAATCCCGTTGATCGATCGTGATGATTTTGGCCTTGGGAAAGCGTTCGGACAATTGAAGCACGCAACCATCGGCGATATCCATTCGAG
Source organism: uncultured Akkermansia sp. (assembly GCA_964579225.1). Taxonomy (GTDB): domain Bacteria; phylum Verrucomicrobiota; class Verrucomicrobiia; order Opitutales; family Opitutaceae; genus IMCC26134_A. The sequence goes on from CAZOGV010000026.1 coordinate 11,425, forward strand.
GCCAATATTTCATCATGGCCGTTCGCACGGTTTCGGAATGAATCCGAAGCACGGGCTCGATAATGACGCGGCCCAAGGCCGGCAAGGCGAGCACTTGATCCACCGCGCGCTGAGAACTCGCAAGAAGGTAGCACGCTTCGGCCAAAACGATTTCGGAAGTGACGGGGGCCTCGCCAAGGGAATTAAGCACCTGCTTCGCCCACGCGTGGTGGAGATCGCTGGCGTTGGCAAAGGCGACCAACGGGCCGGTATCGAGAATGTAGCGTGGATCAGCCACGCAAAAAGCCCTCGCGAATCGAGAGATCCTTGGGGCCATCCATCACGCCGCAGAGTTCGGGAGCAAAACCGCTCCATTCGGAACTCGTTTTTTTCGAAACCACGCGCCGGACCGATTTCCGGACGCGAGAGGGCTTCGCGGCAGGAGTCTTGACCTTTGTTTTCATGCTAAGGGCAGGCTGGTAGCGGAAGGCGACACGTCAAGCAGAGCGGATAAACTCCGAGCGGATAAACTCGGTGGGGCGCCTTGTTCCGTCGGCGACAGGAGTGTCGCCGCTCCTTATCACACGGCAGGCTGGCCGGGCATCCGAGGAGGCGTCCACCGTTTGGAAATAGAGGACGCGCTCCAGAAGCTCTCAAACGAACGCGTCAGGTTCTAATTGTAACAGTTACTCGTTACAGTGCCTTATAAACGAAATCCGCTTTTCTGCGCGTATTGGCCAACTTCCATGACCAATACCTTAAGACTTTCGCGTGAAGATTCAGATACGTTCAATGTGCCAAACCATGCATCGTTAGCGAAAAAGAGATCGCCCGTCGCTACCCCAGTAAACGCTAGCGCAAAACGATTTAGACGGAGCTTCACGACCGCGACTTCTTCTTCGTCTGCTCCTGATTTCGTCTTCATGGCAAGGAACAGTTCGATCAACTTGGGCACCGTGATGGTGGGCTTTGACCGCGACGCTATATCTGCGGCGGATTTCGCCATCGGAGCGACAGATGAAGCAGCGCTATCGCGGGCGGCAAGCAGCGCGGCTTTTTTGAAATATCGCACAACCTCTCCGAGGTCGGCGCCATCAAGCTGCCGCTGCGCTTCGACATACTCGAAAATCGCGGTGCTTAGATTGGAGTTCACCGCCTTCAGCTCAAGGGTCGCATCGGAATACTCGCGGACGGCATCAAGCATGCCGATTTTCGATGATTCGAGCAGCTTGTGGGCGTAGATATATTCGGTGACAATGGTGCGAAAATCTTTGCCGAAGCGCTGAAGCTTAGCGGCCGCAAAGGCGACATCATCGGAAGTGATAGCCAAGTGAGGAGCGACAGGCTCGGGCGGAATGTCCTCCGAAAGGCCTGCCTTATCTGGCGAGCTTAGCGTTTTCGCAAACTCCTTAGCTTCGGCTTCAGTATCGAAGGTTTTAGTTTGCTTAGAATTGGCCTCGATCCAAGTCACCTCGTAGGTGGAGCTACCACGGTAACTTCGATTTTTAATAACTGGGGATATAGTGCTCATATTTATGTTTAATCTTTAAGAAATTTAAATAATATATAAAAACTAATTTTACCGTATGGGTCAAATTACTTACTCGATATTGTCGTAGTCACGCAGCGGACTGGCCGGGCATTTTGGGGGCATCCACCGCTTGGAAATAGAGAACGCGCTCCAGCAGCTCTCCGAGGGCGAAGAGAACAAAACCCAACCAAGATTGCTGGAGCGCGAAAAGGACGAGCGCCGCGACGCCAAGCGCTAGGCGCGCGCGGGCAACGGTGCGGAGCGGGCCGGCATGCAGGCGGGCCGAGACCGGAGAGGCACGCAGGAGGCGGTGCTCAAGGGCTAGCTTGAACGCGAGCGCGAGTGCCGCGACGGGAGGCGAAAGGAAGGCGAACGTCGCGATGAACACGGTGCCGCCCATGCGCAGGAAGGTGTTGGCCGGACGCCAAAAGTGGCGGCGGGTGTCGATGTAGATCATAGCGCTGCAAAGGACGCCGAGCGCCGTCGCGGCGACGGCGAAATGACCAATGACCAATGACCATTGACCAATGAAATCGGCGGGGGCGGCGGGAAGATGAGGGAGAACGAAAGGCAGCGCGGCGGTGAGCGCGACGAAGGGCGCGGCTCCGCCGAGGATGACCGCCTCGCGACTGAGCCAGGAACGGCGCAGGCCGAGGAAGATGCGCCAGGCACGCAAGGGCTGGCCGAGATGCGCGACGCTCGCGGCAAGGGCGGCGAAGAAGAAGACCGCGGCGGTAACGTTTAGGATTTGGGAGTTAGGATTTAGGATTTTGGCCGAAACCATGAGGCCCAATGCGAGCTGCGTGCCGGTGAGGAGAAACACGAGGGCCAGGTGGGCGTGCTGGGGACGCGGCGTGTCGGCGTCGGCGGCGCGCAAGGCGGATGGTAATGGATTCTTGGATACATAGCGCGTGGTGGGTCGGGTGTAGGCGGGGTCTTGCGGCAGCGAGACGACGGCGTCGTAGGGCGAGGGCGCGGTGGTGGATACGGTGACGATGCGAATCGCCTGGGTGGGGCAGGCCTGCGCGCAGGCGGGGGCCTCGCCCGCCGCGAGGCGACCGTGGCACATGTCGCATTTGCGCACGATGCCGAGGCGCTGGTTATACTTCGGAACGTCGTAGGGACATTTGAGCACGCAGTAACTGCAACCGATGCACTGGTCGTCGAGGTGGCGAACGATGCCGGTGACGGGATCTTTTTCGTAGGCGAGCACCGGGCAGCCGTTCATGCACGCGGGGTCTTCGCAGTGGTGGCAGGCGGTGGTGACGGTTTGTTGATAGGCAGGGGCGGACGACACAGAGGTCGTCCCTCCAAGAATGGCGCCGACGTCGCGCCAGGTTTCCTCGTCGTCGAGGCCGTTGAGCGAATGACAGCCGGAGACGCAGGCCTTGCAGCCGGAGCAGGAATCGAGGTCCACCTCGAAGGCGTATTGCTGGCCGGGACCGGGCGCGGTGAGCGGGACGAGCTCACGGAATCTTTCGGCGCGCCACGCGGAGGGTTGCAAGGCGTGCGCCGTGGCCGCGCGGGTGACGGGCGTCTGGAGCTGTTGCTGCTCGGAGAGCAGCTCGGCGAGGAAGCCGTCCAAAGCCGGCGAAGTAGCCCCGACCTGTCGGGGGGAACCGGGTAGCGAGTAGCGAGTAGCGAGTAGGTCGGACTCGGATGGGTTTGGGGGCTGTGACATGGTTGGTATGCTCGCTACTCGCTACTCACTCCTCGCTACTTCTCTCCCCTTAATACACGTCGCGCTGGTAGCGCTTGGCGGTCTTGAGGGACTGGACGTAGGCGGCGGCTTCGGCGGGAGATTTTTTGCCCGCCTGCTCGACAACTTGGTGCAGCGCGGCGTCCACGTCTTTGGCCATGCGGGAGGCGTCGCCGCAGACGTAGAAATGTGCGCCGGATTCGAGCCAGGCAAAGAGTTCGTCGGCGTGCTCGAGCATGCGGTGCTGCACGTAGATTTTCTCCGCTTGATCGCGGGAAAAGGCGACGTCGAGGCGATTGAGCACGCCCGAGGCGCGCATGGCGTGGAGTTCGTCGGCGTAGAGGAAATCGGTCGCGGCTTTTTGATCGCCGAAAAAGAGCCAATTTTTTCCCGGAGCATTGGTCGCGGCGCGCTCTTCGAGGAAGGCCCGGAAGGGCGCGATGCCGGTGCCGGGGCCAACCATGATCATGGGGGTGACGGGGTCGGCGGGCGGACGGAAGGCCTTGTTCGAATGAACGAAGACGGCGGCGGTGCCGAGGCCGAGCGCGCGCTCGGCGAGGAAGGTAGAGCACACGCCTTTGCGCGGCCGGCCTGCGTGCTCGTAGCGAACGGCTCCGACGGTGAGGTGGACCTGGCCGGGGTGGGCCTTGGGCGAGGAGCTGATAGAGTAGAGTCGCGGGGCGAGTTTGCGGAGAAGTGTAACCAATTTGGTTACACTTGGCTTGGGGGCGGCCGCGGATTGGAGGGCGTCGAGGACGTCGAGGGGGGCGGGGATGTCGGCGGGAAGGGGCGAGAGGCCGAGGGCTTCGAGCAGGGCGGCGGGGGGTTTGCCGAGGTCGTAGTGCTCGGTGAGGGCGCGGCGGAGCGAGAGTTCGCCGGCCGGCGTGGGCACGGCCTCCTCGCCGTCGGCGCCGAGCTCGGCGAGCACGGCGGAAACGAGCTCGGGGTCGTTTTGCGGAATGACGCCGAGCGCGTCGCCCGCCTCGTAGGCGAGCGAGACGCCGGCGGCAGAGAGATCGAACTCGACGTGGTTCACTTCTTTGGCGGAACCGGGGGCGTTGAGGGGGCGGACGACGAGAACGGGGGCGTGGTAGGGATTTTTTTTGTCGTGGGTGAGGACAGAGGGGGCGTCCTGGACGGACGCGGACGACACGGAGGTCGTCCCTCCAGATAAGGCGGCCAAAGAGGCGTGGAGCCAGGTCTCGAAGGGGGCGTCGTAATCGACGTCGCAATCGGCGCGGGGGTGGACTCGGGTGGCGCCTCGTTTTTCGAGGTAGGCGTCGAAGTCTTTTCCGGCCTGGCAGAAGAGGGTGTAGTTGGTGTCGCCGAGGGCGCAGATGGAGTAGCGCACGGGGGCGAGCGCGGGGGCGGTGTCGGCGGCGAGCGCGGCGTGCAGGGCCTTGGCACTGTCCGGCGGCTCGCCGTCGCCGTAGGTGCTGGTGATGAAAAGAAGGTTGGCGTGGGCCTGTAGGGATTCGGCGGATACGGCGGCGACGTCGAGGATGGCGGGGGCGAAGCCGCGCGCTGACGCAGCCTTGGCGGCCTTCTTGGCAAGGGACTCGGCGGTGCCGGTCTGGCTGGCGTAAAGGATGGTGAGGGGCGTCAAGGACGCGGACGACACGGAGGTCGTCCCTCCAGCGGAGGAAAACAGACCGGCGAGGAAGCCGTTGAGCCAGGCGCGCTGTTCTTCGGTGAAGGGCGCGTCGGGCGGGATTTGCGGGATTGGGACGGACATGGAGAAAAGGCAAAAAGGCCGAGAACGAGAACGAGTAAGAGAACGAGAACGATTGAGTTATCCGAGGAGTTCCTGGAGGTGTTTGAGGTCGTGGCGGCGGGTCCACTGGACGAAGCTTTCGCCGCGTTCGCGGGCGCTTTGCCAGGTGCGCAGGATCTTGGCGACGAGCGCGGTGACCTCGCCGGCCGGGATGCCGCGGAAGAGTTCGCGGGCAATGCCCTGCTCCTGGTCCATGCCGCCGCCGACGAGGAGGTGGTAGCCTTCGCCGCCGTCGGCGAGCTTGGTGGAGATGAAACCGATGTCGCCGCAGTAGTGCTGGGCGCAGCTGTGGGCGCAGCCGGTGAAGTGGATGTTCACGGGCTGGTCGATTTCGACCAGCGCCGGGAGTTCGCGAATGAGGGCGAGGGCGTGGGCCTTGGTGTCGGCGGAGGAGTATTTGCAGCCGGCGCTGCCGGTGCAGGCGATGATGCCGCCGGTGGCGAGCGAGGCTTCGTGGTAGAGGCCCATGTTGACGACGGCGCGTTCGACGGTGGGGAGAAAGGCTTCGGGCAGATGTGGGATGAGCAAATTTTGCCAGGCGGTGAGGCGGATGTCGGACTTGCCGTAGTTGGCGGCGAGGTCGGCGAGGCGGTGCATCTGCTTCGGGGTGAGGCGGCCGACGGGGCAGCCTACGCCTAGCGAGTAGGTGTGGGGCTGGCGCTGACGGCGCGCGCCAAGCCAGGCGTGTTTCTCGGCGGGGCGGCGGGGTTCGCAGGCCTCGGGCGGGACGCGGAGGAGGGGGAAGGAGACGCGCTTGGCGGCTTCGGCGATGAACCACTCCACGCCTTTGGCTTCGAGCAGGTATTTGAGGCGGGCTTTTTTGCGGTTGGTCCGGTCGCCGTGCTCGATGAAGACGCGCATCATGGCGATGGAGAGCGGCAGGGCCTGGTCGGGGTGCAGGAGGAGACCGGTGTCGCGGGCGAAGTCCTTGTGGCCGGTGATGCCGCCGAGGTGCAGGCGGAAGTAGATGCCGGGGGGGGCGGACGACACGGAGGTCGTCCCTCCAGGGAGGGATTTTTCGGTGACGCGGCAGGCGAAGAAGCCGATGTCGTTGGTGTCGGCGGCGACGGAGAGGCTGCCGCCGTTGTCGAAGGCGATGTTGAATTTGCGCGGCAGGTCGTAGAGATCGCGCGATTGATACATGTAGTTCTGCAACGCGACCGCGTAGGGACGGACGTCGAGCAGCTCGTCGGGCGCGAAACCGCTGTCGGGTGAGGCGGTGATGTTGCGCAGGTTGTCGGCGCCCGAACCGCGCGAGGAGAGGCCGAGTTCGGCGAGGCGGGCGAGGACGGTGACGGTGTCGCGGGGTTTAATTTCGCGGAGCTGGAGGTTGCCGCGGGTGGTGACGTGGGCGTAGCCGCCGGCGAGTTCCTGGGCGATGTCGGCGAGGCCGTGGAGCTGGTGGCTGGTGATGCTGCAACCGGGCAGGCGGAGGCGGAGCATAAAGCCCTCCTGGGCGGGGGCGACGTGGAAGAGGCCGTGCCAACGGAAACGGTAGTTGTGCTCGGCGTCGGGGTTTTTGTCGGCGGCGGCGTGGGAGAGAAGGCGATCCCAGCCGTCGAGCGGGTGCTCGGCGTGTTTCCACTTTTCCTGCTGGCAGAGGTCTTCGATGGGGGTGGCGTGGAAGAGCGCGGGGACGGGGGCGGCGGAGACGGAGGCAGGCGGGAAGCCTGCGCTACTTAGGGCGGCGGCGAAGAAGCCTTCGAGGTATTCCTTCTGGTCGGGACGGAAGGGGGCGGAGGCGGGAGCGGGAGGCTCGGGCACGACGGTGGACATGCCTCGGGATTTAGCACCGCAGGTGCCACGGGCGGGGAAGTTTCGTATTTGTGCAGTGAATTAAATACAGGGTTATGATGAACAAAACTGTTCATAGTGGCGGGACACAAAAACGCCGCGCCCGGAGCGGGGCGCGGCGGAGGGAGCGTGGAGCGACGCGGTGAATCAGAAGGCGAAGTCGGCCTGGAGGCTGAACTTGTCGGTATCCACGCTGAGGGTGTCGGCGCTGTAGAAGGCGGCTTTGGCGAGGAAGCTGAGGTGTTTGTTGAATTTGTAGGTCAGCTGGAGGTCGATCTCGTCGCCGTATTTTGCGCCACCGGCATCGGCTTCGAAGCGGTGGTAGGCGGCGGTGAAGCGGAGGTCGTATGGCAGGGTGGCGTTGGCCTTGAAGTAGAGGTCGGTGAGGCCGGCGCCGGGGGTGACGAGGAAGGTGTCGGCCCAGCCGTTGAAGGCGTGGAGGGTGGCGAGCGGGGTGCGGAAGCCTTGGTTGTTGTCAGAGCCGAGGACCTCGTAGCCGACGACGAAGGAATATTTTTTCAACGCGAGGCCGAGTTCAGCGAGGTAGTAGTCGGCGGTGTAGTCGAGGGCACTGGAGCCGTAGTCGGACTGGGTGGCGTATTCGGCGCGGTAGGTGAGCTTGAGGTCGTCGGTGAGCGGGGCGCTGCCGACGAAGCTGAGGCCGTAGGTGGCGGTGGAGTTGGCGGCGGCGTTGTCAAAATCGAGCAGGTAGGCGTAGCCGGTGAGTTTGCCGAAGGAGAGGCCGGAGTAGCTGGCGTTGAAAATGTGGGAATCGGAATCGAAGTCGGCAAAAGGGGCAGGAGCGCCGGAGATGTCGCCGAAGATGCGGTTGATGCCCCAGAGGTAGCCGTAGGTGAGGGAGAGCTTGTCGATATCGGTGTTTTTGAGGACGACGGAATCGAAGGTCTGGTAGTTCTGGCGCCAGGCGACGTTTCCGACGAAGCGGGCGTTATCGAGCACGATGTTTTGGCGGCCGACGGTGGCGGAGGTCTTGCCGTAAGTATAACTGATCCAGGCTTGGCTGACGTCGGTGACGTCGGGGTCGGCGATCACGGAGGTGGCGGCGGGCGACTGGGAGCCGGTGCCGCCGGGGAAGGCGTAGTCGTCAACGATGGCGGTGGTGTTCTGCACCTCGAAGTAGGCGGCGAGGCCGTTGTAGGTGGCGGTCCGGTAGCCGAGGCGGGTGCGGATGGTGAGCGCGTCGGCGTCGGAGAGGGCGTTGTCCTGCGAGACGTGTTCGTAGCGGAGGCGGACGTTGAGGGAGACCTTGCCGCCGGTGATCGCCTCCTGGAGGGAGGCGGGAGCGGCGGGCGTGGAGGCGACGGCGGGAGGCGGCGCGGACTGGGCAAACGCGGCGACGGAAGTCGCGGCGGCGATGAGGGCGAGGCGGGTGGTTTTCATGCTAGATGTTGTTGGTTGTGTTTTCACAGACGGGCGGGAGAGGAGCACGGGCTTTGCCAGAGGAGGCCGTCCGGGCCGTGAATGGGTTGAATTGATTTTTTTGATACGATGCGCCGAATTGATGGATAAGGTCGGAAAATGCGCGGGCGGGCTTCGGCGACAGGAGTGTCGCCGCTCCTTGGGGTCACCAGGTTTTGTAGCCGAGGAATTTGCCGTTCATGACGATCTTCACGCGGTCGCCCTTGGGGTCGGGGACCTTTTCGATGTCCATGGTGAAGTCGATGGCGCTCATGATGCCGGGGCCGAACTTCTCCTCGATAAGGGCCTTCAGGGTGCCGCCATAGACGTAGATGATCTCCTGGAAACGGTATTGTAGCGGTTCTTTGGATACGGTGGAGGCGGCCTCGCCCTTGTTGGCGAACTCGACGAGGGCCTCGGCGATGTCGGGGCCGAGGCCGAGGGCGGCGGCGACCTTGGCGGCGGCCTCGGGCGGGAGGGCGTTTTCGCCGAGGCAGGCGGAGGTGGTGTAAACCTCGGAGAGGCCGGAGGCGGCGGAGAGGGCGGCCCAGGTGAGGCCCTTGTTTTTTTTGGCTTCGAGGATGAGCTCGGTCATGACGGATTTTTTCATGGGTGTAGTGGGTTTTTGGTTACGGTTTCAGGTTTATGGTGGAAGCGCTCGGGCAAGGCGGTGGCCCTGGGGTCCGCGCGAAAGCGGGAGAAAAGCGGGGAACTCGCGGCGGGGTTAGCGCAGGCGGCGTTCGGACTCGGCGATGGGTTGGTCGTTTATGCTGGCGAAGCGGTGGGACATGAGGCCCTCGGGGGTGAACTCCCAGTTCTCGTTGCCGTGGGAGCGGAACCAGTGGCCGGAGTCGTCGCGCCATTCGTATTCGAAGCGGACGGCGATGCGGTTGGCGGTGAAGGCCCAGAGGGTTTTCTTGAGGCGGTAGTCGAGCTCGCGGTTCCATTTGCGGCGGAGGAACTCGCGGACGGCGTCGCGGCCGCGGAGGAACTCGGCGCGGTTGCGCCATTCGGTGTCCTCGGTGTAGGCGAGCGCGACGCGGTCGGGGTCGCGAGTGTTCCAGGCGTCTTCGGCGGCCTGGACTTTTTGGCGGGCGGTTTCTTCGGTGAAGGGAGGGAGGGGCGGGCGCATGGCGGTGAGGGCGGAGCGAGGAGAAAGATTAAGAGAAAGAGGTTGGAGAGAGATCCCGGGCGGAGGCGGGGTGGACATCGGGCGGGAAACTGAGGGGGCCGCCGGGGGCGGGGGTGCCGGCGAGGTCGTGGGAGCGTTTGATGAGGAAGTCGGCGAGGTGGTTGCGGATCTTGTAGTAGTCGGGGTGGTGGATGATGTCGGCGCGGGAGCGGGGGCGGGGAAGGTCGATGACGACGGATTCGGCGATGCGGGCGCGGGGGCCGTTGGTCATGAGGAAGACGCGGTCGGAGAGGAGGATGGCCTCGTCGATGTCGTGGGTGATCATGAACACGGTCTTGCGCGTCTCGCCCCAGATCTTGACGAGCTCGTCCTGGATGGTGCCGCGGGTGAGGGCGTCGAGGGCGCCGAAGGGCTCGTCCATGAGGAGGAGGCGGGCGTCGAGGGCGAAGGCGCGGGCGATGCCGACGCGTTGTTTCATGCCGCCGGAGAGCTGGTGGGGTTTGCGGTCGGCGACGTGGTCGAGACCGACGAGTTTGAGGAATTTTTGGACGTGGGCGTCGATTTGTTCGCGGGACCAGGAGCGCCATTTGGCGCGGACGGAGAAGGCGACGTTTTGGTAGGTGGTGAGCCAGGGAAGGAGGGAGTGGCCCTGGAAGACGACGGCCTGGTTGAGGGAGGGGCCGGTGATCTCCTTGCCGTCCATGATGACGACGCCCTCGGTGGGGCGTTCGAGGCCGGCGAGGATGTTGAGGATGGTGGATTTGCCGCAGCCGGAGTGTCCGAGGCAGCAGACGAACTCGCCCTCCTTGAGGCCGAAGTGGAGGTCCTCGAAGATGACGGCCTCGGGTCCGCCCTTGGTGGCGGCGGGGTAGCGGCGGGCGAGCTGTTCGCCGCGCAGGAAGTAGGGGGAGTGGGACATGGGCGGGGCGTTATTCCTGGTAGCGGACGAGGGCGAGGAGGCGGGCGACGGCGAGGTCGAGGAGGAGGCCGACGAGGCCGATGGCGAGGACGGCGACGAGCATGTTGTCGAGGCGGAGGCCGTTCCATTCGTTCCAGACGAGGTAGCCCATGCCGATGCCGCCGATGAGCATCTCGGCGGCGACGATGACGAGCCACGCGATGCCGAGGGCGATGCGCATGCCGGTGAAGATGGTGGGCGCGGCGGCGGGCAGGATGATGCGGGTGGCGAGTTCGAAGCGGGAGAGCTCGAGGGTGCGGCCGATGTTGATCCAGTCCTTGCGCACGGCGGCGACACCGAAGGCGGTGTTGATGAGCATGGGCCAGACCGAGCAGATGAAGATGACGAAGAGGGAGGACTGCTCAGCGTCCTTGATGGTGTAGAGCGCGAGCGGCATCCAGGCCAGGGGGGAGATGGGTTTGAGGATCTGGATGTAGGGGGCGAAGGCGGCGTTGAGCAGCGGGGACATC
>CAZOGV010000027.1:0-21938 GCA_964579225.1 uncultured Akkermansia sp.
CGCAAACCCCGCCCTACACTGCTCGCTTCCGCCGCAAACCCCGCAGCGCCCACGCCGCCTGCGTCGCGGTCGCCGCAAGCGCGCACGCCGGCGAAACCGTCCAGAACGCGAGCGCCAATAGAGCCGCGCCCAGCACGGCGACCACCGCGTCCACGATTCGGCGCGCGCCGAGCCGCCATTGGATCACCGCGATGGCCAGCCACACCGCCGCGCCGATACCCAGCGAAACCCACGCGAAACTCGCCGCGTTGACCGCCGGGTCCGCGCGCTGCGCCAGCAACTCCGATAGCAGCCAAAACAGAACTTGGTTAAAGCCCGCGAAGCCGACGGTCAGCGCGATGACCAACGGACCGGCCGGTCTCGCCTCGCCGCCCGCCGCTCCGGGTAATACTCGCGCCGCCAGCGCGCAGCCCGAGCAGCAAAACACCGCGCGATCCTTCGCGGGACGCGCGACCGAAAACGGCAAACCGCAATGCGAGCAGACGACCTTCATTCCCCGGGAGCGCCCGGGTCAACCGCGCGCGTTGTCGTCTTCGTCGTCATCCGCGTCGTCATCCGCCCCGCCGCCGAAATCCGGTTCGGCGGGTTCCACCGGACCACGCAGAATGGCGGCGTCGAGATGCTGGATGATGAGCTCCTGAATCGTGCCGAGGAACACGTAGCACATATAGGGCTTTTGCAGCGACTCGGACAGATTCTCCAACTCCACGCCGCCGCTCTCCAGTTGCTCGTCGTCGAGCACCTTCAAATCGTGGCGACGCAGACGCAGGCGCAGCGCGGAGCAGGCGCGCACGATGACCTCGGCGTTGTCCTCGTCGAAGGCCACGACTCCGTTGATGAAAAAGTCGCTGTTAAACAGGCCGAGCAGCGCGTTCATCTCCTCGTGCTGACCTTCGAGCAGCTCGTTCTTCCACTCGTCGCGGAAGTCGGCATCAATGTCCTCGAGCGTGAGCGGCGCGGCGATCTGCGCCTCCAGCACGTCGCTCGACGCCTTGATGAGGTCGAGCAGTGGCGCGACCACGGAAAGACTCAGCTTTACCTCAATTCGTTTCATCGGATTCGAGGATGGCGGTGAGATGCCATTGTTGAAGGGCAAAGGCGTAGAGCTCGGCCTGCTCGCGCAGACCCGACCAGACGACCGAGCGGCCCTGCTCGTGGACTTCGAGCATGTGTTTGCGCGCAACCGGCTCGGAGAATCCGAAGGTTTTGCGAAACACCAGCACGACGTAGCTCATCGAGTTCACCGGATCGTTCAGCACGACCACGCGCCACGGACCCTGCGGGGCGAGCACGGTCTGGGTTTTCTCGATCTCGACCGGCGCGACCATCGGTCGCGTGCCGGCGAGGCGCGGCTCGGCCGCGCGCATGGTGGGGGTGGACAACGCAAACGACATCAGGCCGAAACCTCCTGGCCCGACGCGGCGGCGCGCACCAACTCGGCGATCTTCGCCTCGGCCTCGGCCAAGGGAATTTTCTGCACATCTTTCGAGGCGCGGGGTTTTACTTCGATGATGCCGGACTGAAGTCCCTTGCCACCGATCACGATGCGCATGGGCACGCCGATGAGGTCGGCGTCCTTGAACTTGATGCCGGGGCGCTCCTCGCGGTCGTCGAGCAGCACGTCCGCGCCGGCCGACTCGGCGACGGCGGCGAGCTTCTCCGCCATGGCCAGCGCCTCGGGCAGTTTCGGGTCGAGCAGGCAGATCAACACCTGGAACGGCGCGATGGCCCAGGGCCAGATGATGCCATCTGCGTCGTGGCTCTGCTCGATCACGGCCTGCAGGGTGCGGCTCACGCCGATGCCGTAGCAGCCCATGACCATGGGGTGGTTTTGCTTCTGGTCGTCGGTATAGACCGCGCCGAAACACTCGGAGTATTTCGTGCCGAGTTTAAAGATATGGCCGACCTCGATGCCGCGCTTCGATTGCAGGGGCTGGCCGGACTGCGGGCAGGGCTCGCCGGTGCGCACGCGACGGAAGTCGCCGAACTTGGTGATCGCGAGGTCGCGGGCCACGTTGACGTTCTTGAGGTGGAAGCCGTCCTCGTTCGCGCCGGTGACGCCGTTGCCGATGAGGCGGATGGCGTGGTCGGCGAACACGCCGGCGAGCGCGCCGGGGTTCTTGATCGTGCCCTTGACCGCGCCGAGCGAGCCGGGCTTGGCGCCGAGCACAGGCTCGATTTCGTCGGCCGTGGCGGGACGGAAGAGCGTAAAGCCGAGCGAGCCGAGCTTCGCCTCCTCGAGTTCGTCGTTGCCGCGCAAGATGACGAGGAAGGGCTTGCCGTCGCCCATGTAAACGAGGGTCTTGAACTGCGCGTCACCAGAAACCGAATACGGCGCGGCGGCGAGCTGGGCGATGGTGGTGACGCCGGGCGTGGCGAATTTTTCCACATCGCCGATCGCGGCGGCATCGGCGAGGTCAGCGGGCACGAGCGCGCTGGTGGCCTTCTCGCGGTTGGCGGCGTAGCCGGCGTCGGAGTAGATCACGTCGTCGTCGCCGATCTCGGCGGGCACCATGAACTCGTGGGAGAAGCTGCCGCCCATGACCCCGGTATCGGCCTCGACCGCGATGGCCTTGACGCCGATGCGTTTGAAGAAGGCCTCGTAGGCGGTCTTCATCGCGAGGTAGCTCTTGATCGCGCCCTCGTCGTCGGCGTCGAAGGAGTAGGCGTCCATCATCACGAATTCGCGGGCGCGCATCAGGCCGAAGCGCGGACGGATCTCGTTACGGAATTTGGTGGCGATCTGATAAAAGTTTTTCGGCAGATCGCGGTAGCTGGTGATCTCCTGCTTCACGAGCGGGGTGATGATCTCCTCGTGGGTCGGGCCGAGCACGAACTCGGGTTCCTTGGAGCGACCCTTGCCCGCGCCGGCGTGGTCGGCGCGGAACATGATCTCGCGGGCGGCGGCCCAGCGCGGGCCCTGTTCCCAGAGTTCGACCGGGTGGACGTGGGGCATCCAGAGTTCGATCGCGCCGCCGCGTTGGTGGGCGGGCTGCTCGCGTTCCAGCTCCTCGCGGCAGATGGCGGTGAGCTTCTGCATGACGCGGAGGCCCAGCGGCATAAAGGTGTAGAGACCGGCGCTCAATTTGCGCACGAGCCCGGCGCGAATGAGCAGTTTGTGTGAAGCAATCTCGGCATCGGCCGGGCTTTCCTTGAGGGTCGGGACAAAAAATTGGGACCAGCGTTTCATGCGGTGAATCGCGTTACCAAACCCGCCCGCCCGTGCCTCGCAATCGTATTCACCAAGCAGCCCCAAGGAGCGGCGACACTCCTGTCGCCGTGATTTGGCGAAGGCGGCCCGTTTTCGGCGACAAGAGTGTCGCCGCTCCTTGGCCGCCCCGAATTTCCCGGCTCGTCATTGGGCATTGGTCATTGGACATTGATCATTTGCCCATATGTCCGCCGTCCCCCGCAAACCCTGGCCCATGCGCTGGATCGTCGCCTCCGTCGTCCTGTTCGTGCTCCCCTACACCTATATCCGGTTCCACTACAGCAAACCGGGCAAAGCGTTCGAGCCCTACGCGGACTTCAAGGAGCAGGCCAACGTGCATCGCCTCAACGACGCCGGTTATCGTCGCGTCACGGTGCGCGCGGAGCGCCCCTTCCCCGCCCTCTCGACCGGCGAGATCACGCGCGGCACGCCCGCCAACCCGGCTCCCGCGCCCGGCGGTTTGCCCGATCCGCTTGGCAAAACCCTAGTCGAGGCTCCGCTCCTGCCCGCCGGCTATCGCGACCTCGTGACGGCGGCCGAGCTCGGCGCGCTCCTGCCCACGCGCATCCAGTTCGTCGCCCGGCTCGACTCCGACCGCGAGCAACTCGGCGGCGCGGACGTGTTCGTGCTCGATAATTCCATCGTTATCGTGCCGACCTTCGAGCGCATCCCGGGGGACTTGCAGGCGCGCACGCAGGACAGCCCGGTGCTGCTCACCTTGCCCGGCGGCCTGCTGGAACCGGGCGAGTATGTGATCACGCTCGCCGGCGCGCGCGATTCCCTGCGCTGGACCGCCGTCGTGCGTTGAGTTGACGCGCCCGCCGGCTTGCCCGACAAGCTGACCCAAGAAAAATCAATGAGCGCTCCCGCCCAAGGTCATGCCGTCACGCCCGTTTCCGTGACGGGTTCCGCCACGCCCATCATCAAGCCCACCGATCTGCGCGGCATCCTGCGCTACGTCCCGCGCTTCCATGACCAGATTTTCGTGCTCGCGCTCGACGGCTCCATCGTGGCCGACGAGAACTTCGGCAACCTGCTCGTCGATATCGCCGTGCTGCGCTCGCTCGGCATCAAGGTCGTGCTCGTGCACGGCGTCGGCCACCAGCTCTCCGAGCTCTCCGAGCAACGCGGCATCACCATCTCCAACGTGGACGGCGCCGGCGTCACCGACGCGGCCACCCTCGACCTCGCCATTCGCGCCTCCGCCCGCGTCTCGCACCTCATCCTCGAGGGCGTCACGCAAAACGGCCTCAAGTGCGCCATCACCAATGCCGTGCGCTCCCTGCCCGTGGGCATCCTCAAGGGCGTTGACCAGCAGCACACCGGGCGCGTGGACCGCATCGACAAGGACTTCCTCACGCATCTGATCGATCGCGACATCCTGCCCATCATCCAACCGATCGGCTACGGGCCGGAAGGGCACTCCTATCGCATCAACTCCGACCTGCTCGCCGCCGAGGTCGGCGAGGCGCTGGGCGCGTCGAAGGTTATTTATCTCGGCGCGCTCGCAGGCCTGGAAATCAGCGGCGAGATCAAGCGTGACCTCCCGGTCGAAAAACTGCGCGCCATCCTGAAGGAGGCGCCCGCCAGCATCGCGCCCGTCGCCCTCAGCAAGGCGCAAAACGCGGTGCGCGCGCTGGAGAGCGGAGTCGCGCGCGTGCATCTCGTGGACGGGCGTATTTTCGACGGCCTGATCAACGAGATTTTCTCCAACGAGGGCGTCGGCACGCTCATCTACGCGAACGACTATCAGCAGATCCGCCAGGCGCGCCGCGCCGACGTGCGTCACATCTACAACCTCACCCGCGCCGCCGTGAAGCGTGAGGAGCTGCTGCATCGCACCCAGGGCACGATCGAGAAACACATCGACCAGTTTTATGTGTTCGAGATCGACGAGAACATCATCGCCTGCGTCACGCTCACTTTTTACGCCGACAAGCCCAAGCTCGCCGAGGTGGGTTCGCTCTACGTGCTGCCCTTTTATCAGAACCGCGGCATAGGCCGGAAGCTGATCGAATACGCCTGCCTGCGCGCCAAGGAAAAGGGCGCGAGCCAGCTCCTCGCGCTCTCCACCCAGAGCTACAGTTTCTTCACGTCGGTGATGGGCTTCGAGGAAGCCGGCACCGAGACCTTGCCCGAGACACGCCTCAAGACCTACGCGGAGAGCGGGCGCAATCCGCGGGTCTTGATCAAGATGCTGTAAGTGTAGGGCGGGGCGCCGCACCCCGCCATCATTCGCAATCGCGGAGAGGCAACGCGGCGGGGTGCGGCGACCCCGCCCTACAAACCGAGCGCTTGCGTGAGGAAGCGCATGACCTGCGCCGTGCCGACCTTTTGCAGCGTGCCGTCGAACATCAGCGGCTGCGTGAGGGTGCGAAAGGCGTCGAGGTCCACGGGGGCGTCTTCGGCGAGGGGCTTGAGGACGCGCAACGTCGCCAAATCGCGCGCGAAATCGCCGCGGGTTCCGAGGTCGAGCGCGAGCGTGAGCGGTTGATCCAGGAGACCACGCCCGGGCAGACCGCGAATGGAGCCGGAGCCGACCATGAGCACGTTGGGGCTTTGCAGGCGCAGTTCGCCGATCTCAACGGAGCCGTCGGCGTTGCGGCGGGCGTTGATCACCAGATCGTCGTAGGCGAGATTGCCGAGGCGGCGGGCGATGTTGTTCAGCGCGGTGATCTGGTTGGCGCGTTCGGCGAGCGGCGAATTCGGCGAACGGGCGCCGAGAATCCCCGCGATGCCGGAGACCACGTTGCCCGCCTGGGCGTAGCGGTTGGTGTCGAGATCGATGGCACGCAATACGCCTTGCTTGCCGGTGAGTTGAAAATCGACGGCGGCGGTGCTGATCGCGGCGGCGGGATCGCTCCCCTGCCCCGCGATCTTGCCCGCGACCGTGTAGGTGCCCTCCAGCGCGGGCGCGGCGGACGGATCGAGCGCCTTCAGCAAAGACCCCATCGCGACGTCGCGTCCGCCGAGATCGGCGGCGAGGGCGTAGGATTTTGTGGGAGCCAGCCAGCGTAGCGCACCGGAAAGATCGATGACGCCGCCCGTGCTCAGCATCGTCTGGATTTTATCGAGCGAGAGCGCCTCGGGAGTGAGTTCGATGGAGCCCTTGGTGTTCGGGAATTCCAGGCCGGGCGCATAAACCACGCGCGCCAGATCAAAGTCGATGCGTCCGGTGTAACCCGCCCAGAGCGGACCGGTCGGCGCGGGCGCGGGCGTGGTCGGCGAAGCGGCCGAAGTGGAGTCGGCGGCGAGCGCGGCGAAGGCCTGCAAGTCGGGCACGTGCAGCACCCGGCTGGTCAGCTTCGCGATCAAGTTTTGATCGGGCGTGCCGGGCGTGAGCGTGGCGTTGAGTTCCAAGTCCGAGTTGCGCGCGGGAGCGGCGGCGGAGTTGGCCACGGCTAGCGGGAGTTTTAGCGTGACCACGCCGGCCGCATCGCGAGCGAAATCGGCCTTCAGATCGACTGCAGGCAACACGCCTGCGACGCCGGCCGCGCGCAGGCCGGTGATTTGCAGACCGAGCGCGGCGCGCACGGTGTCGGCCAGATTGGCGTCGAGCGTGAGCGAGGCATCCCCGGCGGCGATGCGGGTTTGGCCGCGCAGCGCGGGCTGGTCGGCGAGCTTGGCGAGATTGAAGTTGAGAGCGGCCTTGGCGGCGAGCGGCTCGCCGGTTTTTTGCGCGGCGGAGAAGTTGCCCGTGATCAAATCGAAGCCGGCGTCGGCGACACGAAGCGCGCGCACGGAGGCGTTCATGCCGGCGGGAGTCTGCTCCACGCGAATGCCGTCAAGGCTCAGGGTTTCGAGCGACGCGAGGTCGGCGTAGCGAAGCCCGCCGACGCGCAGGGCTTCGCTCGATTCAATTACAAACCCGTCGCCAGCCGGGCGGGCGGCGAAGGCAGCGGTGATGGGTCCGGAAATCGCGAGATCGGGCGCGTAGGGCTTCCACCACGCGGCGGGCAGGCCGAGCAGGCGGATGCTCGCGAGATCGGCGGCGGGCTGGGCGGGCGAAAGTTTTCCCGTGGCCGAATTATAGCCGAAGCTCTGGCGCGATTCCACCGCGAGCACGGGCGAGGCGCCGGAGGCGAGCGTGAGGTTGAGCGTGTTGACCCGTTGTTCGTCGGCCGTGCCCTCGACGTCGAAACGCGTGGCGAGTGTGATCGCGCCGAGTTCGGGCAAGCCTAGGAGTTCGAGCGCGTCGGCAAAAACGGTGAGCTGGCCCGAGGCGCGAAGCCTGTCGGTGCCGGAGAGGGTCAGCTCGCCCTCGCCGTCCACGCGCACGGTCGGGAGTATAAGGAATGTCGGCAGAAAGGGTTTTAAATCGGTGTCGGCCACGGCGAGTTTCCAAGTGCCGGGAAACCGCTCCGCGCCGGGGGCCCAGCGGGTATCGATCTCCACTAGCGTCTTCGTGGCGGTGGCTAAGTTTAGGCGATACAGCTCGGCACTTCCCTCGCGCGTCGCGGACAGCGTCGCGTTCAGACTGGTCGGAGTTGTGAGCGCGCCGCCCTCGGCGGCGGCCTGGAGGGTCAGGGCGAGCGCGGAGAGTTGCCCGGCGGCGTCGAGCGTAGGCGACAAATCGAATGTGGTGACGACCGAGCCCGCCGCGCCGGCGTCGGCGTCGATGCGCAGGATGATTTTGCCGGTGTTGCCCGCCTGCACATCGCCGCCGGTGAGCGCGAAGCGGGCGGTGACGGGTTGCGGGCCGGCGACACGAACGACGCCCGCTATATCCAAAACCTGGATACGCAGACCGTCGGGCGCTTCGGCCGCGCCGAGCACGCCGGAAAACGGCTTGGCGGGCGCGGGTTCCTTCTTGGGCGACTTGGCGGCGTGCGCGGCGGCGGCGACCGGATCGTAGTCGATCACGATGTCGCGCGCGACGACCGAGCGCACGTCGATGCGTCCCCGGACGAGGCCGATCATGGGCACGTCGGCCGCGAAAGACGGCGAGGAAACCCTGAGCCCGGGCTGGTCGATTTGAAGCCCGGTGATGGTGGCACCGGAGAGGCCGACCGCCACGCGCTCGACGCTCCCCTGCCCTGACAGCGCTTTTCGCGCGGCGAAAGTCTGAACGGCCGAGCTAAACAGCGCGGCCACGAGGACCACGATCAAAACGAGCGGGGCAAGGACGAGCAAAACAACAAGTTTACGGCGACCGGTCATGGGCATGCCTACAAAACGCAGACAAGTGCCGCGCGGGTCAACCCCGCCCCACCTTGGTAAATTGGTTTGCCTTCGCCGGGTCCGAAGCCGCCGAGCGCGTTTCTTTCCCCCGCTCCACCGCCGGCTCCGACTTCGCCCCCGCCGTTCGCTGGCTCACCGTCCACCCCCGCCCACCCCAGCCACCATCGCGCGCGTCTCGATGCGGCCGTGCCCTTTGTCCTACTCGTCCCGCTCAGGGGGAAAAAGACGGCTCCGGCAGGAGTCGTTCGCAGGCCGCGCGTAGCGTGGGTTGCTTGTCTTTTACCGTCGGCAGGTAATCCGCTCCGCGTTCCTGCACCAGGTGGCGCGCGGTGTCGGTTTGCGTGTGCAGCGCGTCCGCGCTGACCAGCGTGCCTTCCAGCGGCACTTCTTGGAGCAGCTCGCGTAGCATCGGGATCTCGTTGGTTTTTTTGCGGGATCGCGATTTGTGCGAGCACGCATTCGCGCTCGACGCCGAAGGCGCTGAACAGATGCAGGCCGGTAGTGCCGCGCAGCACCTTGCCATCCACCGCGATGTGCTCAAGCGGCGCGCTTGTTTTGCCAGGCCCACAGTGCTCGCAGGTGGGTTTGCGGCAGCTCGGCGCAGATCGTCGCGAGGTCCGCGAGGGTGCGTCCGCCGGCCAGGGCGCCGAGCGCCTGCCTGCCGGCCGCCTGGTAACAGGCTCCTCGATACAGCTGCGGATCGACGAAGCTCTCGACCATCACCACCGGGTGGCCGTGCACACGGGGAAAATCAACTTCCCGCTGTTGCCCGGCGAGCTTGAGCAGACGGCTCGCCAGGTTCGGGCAGGCCACGCCGGGCAGGATCAGAAAACGGCTGTTTTGCGTGACCAGCCGCAGGCGGCGCGCGCGTTGCTCCGGCGTCCAGTCCAGCCACTCGTCGCGCACCCGCAGGTGCAGGCTCGCGCTGCTGTAGCCCAGCAACGCCACCCAGGTCCCCGTCTGGTCGCGCGCGACGTAGCGCAGCACCTCGCCCACCAGGGTCGCGTTGTGCAGGTATTAATCGTTGCGAAAGGACTGGCACGGAGCGGCGACGAGGATGCCGCCGCTCCGTCAAACCCGGATTCCGGGATTGGACGTAGCTCGCCTCGTGAGAGGCGGGACAAAAGGGTGTGGCGCTTGCAAGAATCCCGCTTCTCACGAAGCGGGCTACATGCCAAAACTTTCGCGACGATTAATAGTGGTGCTGCTCGATCAACTCGTTCCAGCGCCCGATCTCGTCGGGGCCGGCCAGTTCCAGGCGCACCGTTTTGAGCAGGTGCTTTTGCGCGGCGGTCGGGTAAAGTCGGCTCATCGCCGCAGAGCAAAACTTTCGTGCCCGCCGCGTGGTCAGCCTATTCGGTCAACTCCCAGCTTCTCCGCTTCTTCCCTCCGGAAACGAATCAGCCCTGGGGAAGCGGGGTGCAACAGGAAGTGAGGTCAGCCCACTGTGAGTGCTGGCTCCCAGCCGGCTTTCGGAGCGAAAAGCCGGCAGGATGCCGGCGCTCCCGGTGGCTCGACTTTCGCCCTTAACTTCACCTTCCCGCCGTCCGCGTTTCACGCGCGGCGACGGCGGCGCAGCGCAGCCCAGCCGACGAGACCGCCGAGCGCGAGCGCTCCGTAGGCGGAGGGTTCGGGCACGGGCGTGATCTCGAAGGGGTCGCCGTATTTGTTCCACGCACCGAACTTGTCCTGCGCCTCGAAATACACGCGGGCGAGGTTGGCCGCGCCGGGATCAAATTGGCTGAAGAAATGGTCGGCCGACTCGGTCCAGTTGCGCACGGTGAGCGTGGCGCCGGCGGCGATGTTGAGCGTGCCGACGTTCAGCGTGCCGTCGCCCGCGCCGAAATCGAGCACGCTGGAACCGAGCACCTCGAAGGTGGCGAAGTCCTGGGATGTGTCGCCGAGCGTGATCGTGCCGCCGCGCATGATGAGGGCGTCGTCCGCGCCGAAGACGTTATCAACAGAGAAGGACACCGTGGTGGACGGGCCGACGACGAGGCCGCCCCAGTTGGCGAGGGAGCCGTCGAGCGTGAAGGTGCCGCCGGCGGATTCGAGGCCGAGCATGACGTCGCTGGCGGCGGCGAGGTTGGCGGTGACGCCGAGGGTGCGGCTGCCGGCGTCGGTGTAGGCGATGGTGAGCGTGCCGCCCGAGCCGGTGGTCGCGGCGAGGCGGGCGTTGGTCACGAAAGCATCCACCCGAGCTTGCGTGCCCTCGATGCGCAGACCGCCGATGCCGGAGCCGTCGATCTGGAAACGTGAGCCGGCGTTGGACGTGTGGCTAGCGGCGCCGAGGATGAGCGTGGACTGGTTGGCGGCGGTGCCTTGGCCAATGATGGTTCGGGCCGCGCCGGAGCCGAACGACACGAGCCCGGAGCCGGTGGTCGCGAGGGTGGAGCCGGAGGCGAGCACGATGTTTTGTCCACCGCCGAAGCGCACCTCGCTGTTGGCCGTGACGGAGTCGATGGTGAGCGTCACGCCGGACTGAATATTCACGACGCCGTCGAAGGTAAGAAAGCCGCCGGCGGCATCGTTGCTCGCGTCGCGCACGGTGGAGTCGGCGGTGACGGTGAGCGAAGAGCCGGCGTTGTTGTTTTGAAACCCGGCTTTTTGGTTCGCGGTGCTGGTGCGAAGCAGCGTGCCGCCGGCGAGAATAAGGTTGGCCTGGAAATTACTGTTAACCGCGAACGCAGCTTCGAGCGTAGCGCCCGCGCCGACAGTGTGCGTGGCGGAGGCGTTGGAGCCGAGGGCTTCGCGGTTGCCGAGGCGGGTGGTGCCGCCGGAGAGGGTGGCGTCGCCGGTGAAGTTGGTGTTGGCCTGATTGAGTTCGAGCGTGCCTGCACCGGTTTTGGTGAGCGGGGCGGAGCCACGCAGGCGGTCGGCGGTGCTGAGCGTGAGGGTATTGCCGGCGGTGACGTCGATGGTGCCGCCCGTGCCGGCTGTTTCGAAAACGCGATTGGCATCGGCGGTAAACGTGCCGTCGGCGCGCAGGGTGCCGCCTTCGAGGAGAACGCGGTTGTTGGCGTTGCCGAGGTTGTTATCGGCGGAGACTTGGAGCACGCCGGCCTGGATGCGCACGCCGCCGCTTGGGTCGGTCGTGAAGGTGTTCGCTCCGGAAAGCACGAGAGTGCCTCCTCCGGTTTTGACCAAATTCGAACCACTGGCACCCGAAACGACAGCGGAAATCAGCAGATCCACATCGGCGAGGGAGTTGGCGACATCGAACGTTCGCGTGGCGCCATTGAGGTCGAGTCGGCCGGCGATCTCGGCGGCGGAGTCGCCGGTTGCGAGGCGGGTGACGTCGCCGTTGAGCACAAAGGTGGCGTTGTTCGACGCTCCGTCCACCGTCTCCACCCGAGCGCCGCCTTCGAGCGTCAGAGCGCCGATGGTCTCGTTTAGGGTCGCGTTGTAGGTGGCGGAATTCAGCCGCAAGGTGCCGGTGCGGTTAACGCGAACCGTGTTGGTGTCGCCGATCTGCTGAATGTAGCGCAGCTCCATCAGCGCGCTGCCCGAGCCGTCGGCGGAACCCACGGTTATGGCACCGTTGAGCGGGGTGGCGGGAATGCCGTTGTTGCCACCGATGTCCACGATGAGCGTGCCGCTATTGACCGTGGTGGGGCCGGAATAGACCGAGAGCGTGGTGTTGTTCGCGTTGCCAAACGAAAGCGTCGCGGTGCCGGTCCCGTTTTTCACCAAGCCACCGGAACCGCTGAATTGAGAGTTTATCCGGATATTACCGGCCCCGGCCAAGGTCAGGGTGTGGCCATTGTTGACGAGCGTGCGATTCGCGCCGAACGAACCGATGACCAAGGTGCCGGCATTGCTGGTCCAAGTCTGGGCCGCGCCGAGAGCGGTGTTTACGTTGAGCGTTTGCGTGCCCGCGTCGTTGTTGGTCACGCCGCCGGATTGACTCGTGAGGGTAAAGGCGGCGTTGCTGGGCGCGATGGTGAAATTTCCCGCGGTGGAAGCGAAGGTCAGACTGTTGATGCTCCAGTTGCCGTTCATCACCGGGGCCAGCCGGGTGTTACCATCAAAAATCAAGTTGGCGCTGCCGTTGTTTGCCGGGACGGCGTTGGGATTCCAGTTGTTAGCCGAGCCCCAATTATTATTGCCGGCCCCTCCATCCCAAGTCTGCGCCCCCGCCTGCGGCAGCGCCGCGAAAGCGGCGAGCAAAAGACCGATTACTGAGCGCGTGACGATCATAAAACACCTGTAGGCTATGCCTCACCATCCCTACCGCAAGTTTCCTTACGTAGTGGTTTCCGCTCACGCTAGTTTCGGCGGCGCGCTTGCGTTGGCAGGCGGGGTGCTAGACATATGCCCATGGCCCTGAAACTCCGCGTCTCGCATCTCTCCCGCTACGAATACGATCAGGAAGTGGGATTTGCTCCTCATATTCTCTATCTGCGGCCCCGTGAATCCGCCTACCAACGCCTGATTTCGCATCAACTGTCGATTCAGCCCGATGCCAAAATCTCCCACGTGCGCGATCCGCATGACAACAATTTCGCCTGGGCCCACTTTCAGCAAAAATCCTCGGTGCTGGATATCCGCTCCGAATTCGAGGTCGCGCGCGATTTCCCCAACCCCTTCGACTTCGTCCTCAAAATTTACGCGTTTAATTTCCCCTTCAAATACGAATCCGTTTTCGACTTCGCGCTAGGCCCCTACCTCGCCCCGCCCTTCGACGCGACCCAGGCCCGTCTGCGCGCCTGGCTCGACGAAAACTTCGTGGATCGCCCCACCGAGACCGTGCCTTTTCTCTCGGCGCTAAACTCCCTGCTCTTCACCACCCTGCGTTACAACCGGCGCGAAGAACGCGGCATCCAACCCTCGCTCACCACCCTGGCCCTCGGCAGCGGCGCCTGCCGCGACTTCGCCGTCTTGTTCGTCGAGCTTTGCCGCACCCTCGGTCTCGCCGCTCGGTTCGTCAGCGGCTACATGTTCGCCCCCGCCGACGATAGCCACCGCACCGCCGGCGCGATGCATGCCTGGGCCGAGGTTTACCTGCCCGGCGGCGGCTGGCGCGGCCTCGACCCCACCCACGGCATCTGGACCGACGAGAACTTTATCGCCGTCGGCCACGCCGCCCAGGCCGAATCCGTCAACCCCATCCAAGGCGGCATCTACTCCTCCGCGCCAGTCGGCTCGCGCCTCCACACCGACGTCGTCGTCGAACGCATTGATCCCGTCAGCGCCTCCACCCAATTCCAGTCTTCCTTCGCATGATCGCATCCACTCCCGACTTGGCCGCATGCGCTGAGGTCGTTGAAAAAACGCTCCGCACCGCCGACGTCGCCCTCACCATGGGCGGCGAGCCGACCTTCGTCCCGCTCCGCCCCGAAGGCGCCGAATGGGCCACAGCCGCCCTCGGCCCCACCAAGCTCGGCCACGCCCGCCGCTTCGCCCGCGCCCTCATCAACCGCTCCCATCCCGGCGCGGTGTTGCTCCAGACTTCCGGCAAACACTACCCCGGCGAACCCCTGCCCCGCTGGGCGCTGCTCTTGCAATGGCTCCCCGCCGACGACGCCTCCGGCAAACCGCTCTGGCGCGATCAACGTCGCCTCAAGAGCGACGGCGAACCCGGCAAACACACCCTCGCCGACACCACCCGCCTCGTCGAAGCCCTGCTCCCGCAACTCGGCCTGCACTCGACTTCCGCCCTCCCGGTCGCCGAACCCACCGAGCCGGATCGCGCCTCGGGCTGGGTCGTTCCGCTCGACCACGCCGACGACAAGTGGCGCAGCGACGAGTGGGCCACCGAACTGGGCAACGCCCCCATCCCGCTCCTCCCCGGCGAAAGCCTCGCCGGCCTGCGCTTGCCCCTTGATCGCCTCTCCGAAAAACGCCTGCGCCGCGCCCTCACCGTCGAACTCACCGAGGGCTCCATCACCATCTTCATCCCGCCGCTCTTGCACGAGGGCTACGTCTCCCTGGTCCACGCCATCGAGGACGCCGTGGAAAAATGCGGCCTGCGCGACCTCATTCTCGCCGGCTACGCCCCGCCCTACGACGCCGCCAAACTCCCCACCATCGGCTTCGCCTCCGACCCCGGCGTCATCGAGATCAACCTCGCCCCCTGCGCCGAATGGACCGCCTACGACGCGCAACTCCGCGAGCTCTACGCCGCCGCCGAAGAGGTCGGCCTCTGCGCGCGCAAGTTCCAGCTCAACGGCCGCGAAGTTGGCACCGGCGGCGGGGCGCACATCGTCTTCGGCGGCCCCGACCCCGAACGCTCGCCGTTCTTCCTGCACCCCGCGCTGCTGCCCTCGATCATCCGCTATTTCCAGCACCACCCCGCGCTCAGCTACGCGTTCAGCGGCCTCTACATGGGTCCTAGCTCGCAAGCCCCGCGCATCGACGAAAGCACCTTCGAAGCCCTCTACGAACTCGAGATCGCCTGCGACGGCGCCACCCGCCTCGGCTCGCCCTGGAACCTGCCGCTCTACGATCTGCTCTTCCGCGACCTCCTCATGGATCGCTCGGGCAACACCCACCGCGCCGAGATCAGCGTGGACAAACTCTGGAATCCCTTCGCCGGAAACGGACGACTGGGCCTCATCGAGTTTCGCGCCTTCGAAACCCACCCCGATCCCTCCGCGCTCTCGCTCGCCGCGCTGCTCGTGCGCGCCATCGTCGCCCGCCTCGCCAAAGCCCCTGTATCCACTCCCTTCATACGCTGGAACGGCGAACTGCACGACCGCTTCTTCCTGCCGTCCTTCCTGTGGGACGACCTTGAATCCGTCTGCGCCGATCTGCGCGCGCACGGCATTCCCTTCGAGTCCGCCTGGCTGCGACCGCTCGTCGAATGGCGTTGCCCCGGCATCGGCCGCTTCGACCTCGTCGCAAAAATCCCGCCCGCCCCCGAAGCCCTCGCCACCGACCCAGGCACCAAACCCGCCGAGCTACCCTTCTCCGTCGTCTTCCGTCAGGCTCTCGAAGCTTGGCCCCTGCTCGGCGAATCGCCCAACGCCGGCGGCGTCGCGCGCACCGTCGATCCCTCCATGGATCGCCTCGAAGCCCACGTGAGCGACGCCGCCGCGCTCGAACACGGCCTGCTCCTCGTCAACGGCTTCCCCTGCGTCTTCCGCCCCGCCGATGCCGGCGCGGCGGCCGGCATTCGTTACCGCGCCTTTTATCTCAGCCCCGCCCTGCAACCGCATCGCCCCGTGGACACGCCCCTGCTCATCGAGTGGGTGAACAAGAGCACGCTCACCGTCGCCGCCGCCGCGCGCTGGCACGTCTGGAATCCGCGCGACGCCTCCTACGCGGATCGCCCCGCCGACGCCGCCGACGCCGCCGCGCGCCGCGCCGAACGCTGGGAACCATGGACGCGCACGCTCGGCGAATCGCGCTACATCCCCAAGGTCGAGTTCGCCCCCGAAAGCCGCCACACCCTCGACCTGCGCCGCTGCACCCTGCGCTGACCTCCTCAGGGTGGAACGCGTTGACCCCAACGCCTTGCGGCAAAGCCGTCCTCACCCGCCCGCCTGCACCGGCCGGAATCCCGCCTCGCGCAGCACCCGCATCACGACCTCGCGCTGGTCGCCCTGGATCTCGATCGCGCCGTCCTTGACCGTGCCGCCGCAGCCGGCCGCGCCGCGCATTTTTTTGCAGAGCGACTCCTTCTCGGCCGCGCCGATGCCGATAAAATTCTTCGCCACCGTCACTGTCTTGCCCCCGCGCCCCGCCGTGCTGCGCAACACATCCACGCGCCCGCGATTCTTGGTTTGAGCACTGGGAGCGCCGGCATCCTTGCCGGCATTTTTATCCCCCGCCCCCCCCGGCCCAACCGGCAAATTCGCCAAACCATCCAGCCCGCCGAACACCGCGCCGAAGGGATTTTGCCCCAAACCCGCGCCGCCATCCGTCGCGATTTTGCCCTTTTCCGACCGGCTCATCGCGAGTCCTCCGCCGCGTTTTCAGCACCCGGACGCGCCGCCCGTCCACCACACGCGCCGACCGGAATATCCTGCGCCCCGCCGAGAAACATCGCCGCCTTCGCGTAACTCCTGCGCTCTAGGAAATGAAGCAGTTGCGGATGCAGCGTCAACCGACCGCGCGCCGCAAAATCGTCCAGCCGCGCCATCTCAGCGGCGACCACTTTGGCATTAGATGTTTTTATCGCATCCAAGAGGGAGATAAGCGTGTCTTTGATCTCGGTTTCCATGTCGGTGTATTCGCTAAATTAACGTCACCGTGTCAGACGTTTAGCAAAACTCAAACTCGCCGCCTCACACCTTCCTCCCTTGAGCCCGATGCCCCCTTGCATAAGTGTCCCCACTTTTCGTCTCGCTGTCTTTGCCTAGAATCCACGTCACCCATTCTCGTTTAACCCTCAACCCGACCCCCGTCCGCGCTGCAGTTTTTGTTCCGTCAAAACCCTCCATGAACTCAATCCCCGTCGCCGCTCGCGCCAACTCCGACCTCATCGAGGCCGCCTACGCCCAATGGCTCGACAACCCCGACTCCGTTGACCCCACCTGGCGCGCCTTCTTCCAAGGCTTCACCCTCGGCAACACCTCCGCCGCCCCCGGTGCCAAACCCACTGCCGCCGCCGCAGCCGCCGCCGGCGTCAAGGTGGTCGATTCCTACAAGCAGGCTCAGATCATCCGCTACATAAACGCCCACCGCTCCCACGGCCACCTCGAGGCCAACCTCGATCCCCTCGGCGAAAAACCCGCCCCCCACCCCAAGCTCGACCTCGCCCACTTCGGCCTCGACGAAGGCGACCTCGACGAGAGCTTCACCCTCACCAACTTCCAGGGCGGCGGTCAGCGCAAACTCCGCGACATCGTCTCCGCCGTCAAACGCACCTACTGCGGCAACATCGGCGTCGAGTATATGCACGTCCAGGATCACGACGCCCGCGAATGGCTGCAAAAACGCATGGAGGCCGTCGAGAACGTGCCCTCCTACTCCAAGGCCCAGCAGACCCGCATCCTCCGCCGCATCCACAAGGCCGAGCTCTTCGAAAAGTTTCTCCACACCAAATTCGTCGGCCAGAAACGCTTCTCGCTCGAAGGCGGCGAGACCATGATTGCCGCCCTCGACTCGATGATCGAACACTGCGCCGATATCGGCGTCGAAGAGATCGTCATGGGCATGGCCCACCGCGGCCGCCTCTCCGTTCTCACCAACATCCTCCGCAAACCCTTCGACGTTCTCTTCGAGCAGTTCTCGGAAAACTACATCCCCCACACCGTCGCCGGCGACGGCGACGTGAAGTATCACCTCGGCTACGAGTCCGTGCTCAACACCACCGCCGGCAAAACCGTCGAGGTCCGCCTCGCCGCCAACCCTTCCCACCTCGAGATCGTCAACCCCGTCGTCGAAGGCAAGGCCCGCGCCCGCCAGCGCATCCGCGGCGACACCGACCGCACCCACGTCTGCCCCCTCCTCATCCACGGCGACGCCGCCTTCGCCGGCCAGGGCGTGGTCGCCGAGACGCTCAACTTCTCCCAACTCCCCGGCTACCGCACCGGCGGCACACTCCACTTCGTCATCAACAACCAGATCGGCTTCACCACCCTGCCCCAGGACGCGCGCTCGACTCGCTACTGCACCGACGTGGCCAAGATGATCGAGGCCCCGATCTTCCACGTGAACGGCGACGACGCCGAGGCCGTGTGCTTCGTCACCAGCCTCGCCCTCGAATTCCGCTGCCTCTTCCACCGCGACGCCGTCGTGGACATGTATTGCTACCGCAAACACGGCCACAACGAGTCCGACGAGCCCGCCTTCACCCAGCCCACCCTCTACAAGAAGGTCGCCGCCCACCCCCAGATCTCGGCCATCTACACCGCCAAGCTCATCGCCGCCGGCAGCCACGCCCAGGCCGACTCCGACGCCATCAAGGCCGAGTATTCCGCCGCCATGGACGCCTCCCTCGAGAAGGCCAAACAGGCCGAGCTCCAGCGCAAGGCCACCGGCGAGACCGGCGACCCCTTCCGCGATTCCAACCCCGTCTTCCAATCCGGCTACTCACACGCCCCCATCCCCACCGGCGTATCCGAAAAAACCTTACAGGCCGTCGTGGCCGGCCTCACCACCCTGCCGTCCAACTTCACCGCCAACCCCAAGATCAAGCGCCTGCTCGATAACCGCGCCGCCGTCCTCACCGGCGGCCCCATCGACTGGGGCATGGGCGAGGCCCTCGCCTTCGGCACCCTTCTCGCGGAGGGCACCCCCGTCCGCCTCTCCGGCCAGGACTGCGAGCGCGGCACCTTCTCCCACCGCCACGCCGTCCTCTACGACACCGAGACCCGCGAACGCTACGTCCCGCTGCTCAACATCGCCGAGGACCAGGCCAAGTTCTGCGTTTACAACTCCCTCCTCTCCGAGGCCGCCGTGCTCGGCTTCGACTACGGCTACTCGCTCGACTACCCCCAGATGCTCTGCATCTGGGAAGCCCAGTTCGGCGACTTCGTCAACGGTGCCCAGGTCGTCATCGACCAGTTCATGAGCTCCGGCGAATCCAAGTGGCAACGCGTCTCCGGCATCACCCTCCTTCTGCCCCACGGCTACGAAGGCCAGGGCCCCGAGCACTCCAGCGCGCGCCTCGAACGCTTTCTCCAAAGCTGCGCCGAGGACAACATGCAGGTCGCCAACATCACCACCCCGGCGAACTACTTCCACGCCCTCCGCCGGCAGATGAAGAGCGAGCTGCGCAAGCCCCTCGTCGTCATGGCTCCGAAAAGCCTCCTTCGCCACCCCCTCGCCGTCTCCAAACTCGAAGACTTCACCACCGGCTCATTCCAAGAGATCATCGACGATCCACTCGCTCCGAAAAAAGCCCGCCGCCTCATCCTCTGCGCCGGCAAGGTTTACTACGACCTCCACGCCTACCGCGTGGCCAACGGCATCGACGACGTCGCCCTCGTGCGCGTCGAGCAGCTGTATCCACTCCACAAGGACAAGCTCGCCGAACTCGCCAAGGCCCACGCCAAGGCCGAGCTCGTCTGGGCTCAGGAGGAGTCGCAGAACATGGGCGCGTGGACCTACATCGCCCCCGAACTTGAGACCGTCTTCGGCCGCAAGCCCCGCTACGTCGGTCGCGACGCCTCCGCATCCCCCGCCGTCGGTTCCCTCGCCGTCCACAAAATCGAACTCAACGCCTTCCTCAAAGACGCCTTCCGCGCCTGAAGGCACGACTCGTTCTCGTTCTCGTAATCATTCTCGTCCTCGACAAGTAGCCTCTCCGCTACGCCTACGGCGAGAGAACGAGAACGAGTAAGAGAACGAGAACGATAAAACACCTCTCCATTTCTTCCTCTCCAAAAAATGTCCCTCATCGAAGTCAAAATCCCGCCCCTCGGCGAATCCATCAGCTCCGGCGTGCTTGCCAAGTGGCACGTCAAAAACGGCGACGCCGTGAAGAAGGACCAGCCCCTCTTCGAGCTCGAAACCGACAAAATCACCAGCGAAGGCGTGGCCGAATCCGCCGGCGTCATCACCTTCAAGGTCGAGCCCGGCACCGAGGTAAAAATCGGCGAAGTCGTCGCCACCATCGACCCCGCTGCTGGAGGGACGACCTCCGTGTCGTCCGCCCCGTCCGCCGCCCCTTTGAAATCTGAAATTTCAAATTCGAAACCCGCCGCCGAAGCCCCCGCCTCCCCCGCCGTGCGCCGCCTCGCCGCCGACACCGGCATCGATCCCGCCACCGTCGTCGGCACCGGCAAGGCCGGCCGTGTCACCAAAGGCGACATGCTCGCCGCCGCCGCGACCCCCAAGGAGGTCGCTGCCGCCATCGCCGCCGCCCCCGCCTCCGCCGTGCCCGCCACCGCCCCGGTCGTCTCCAAGCCCGCCGCCGGCAAGCGCACCCGCACCAAGATGAGCAAGCTGCGCCAGACCATCGCCAAGCGCCTGGTCTCCGCCCAGCACGAGGCCGCCATGCTCACTACCTTCAACGAGGTGGACATGTCCGCTGTCATGGAACTTCGCAAAAAATACCAGGACGACTTCGTGAAGAAAAACGGCGTGAAGCTCGGCTTCATGAGCTTCTTCACCAAGGCCGTCGTCCACGCCCTCAAGGAAGTCCCCGCCATCAACGCCCAGCTCGACGGCGACGAGGTTGTGCAGAACCACTACTACGACATCAGCATGGCCGTCTCCACCGAGAAGGGCCTCGTCGTCCCCGTCGTTCGCGACTGCGACCAACTCGACATGGCCGGCATCGAAAAAGCCATCGGCGAGGTCGCCAAAAAAGCCCGCGACGGAAAACTCGGCCTGCCCGATTTCGAGGGCGGCTGCTTCACCATCACCAACGGCGGCATCTTCGGCTCGATGTTGTCCACCCCCATCATCAACGCCCCCCAGAGCGCCATCCTCGGCCTGCACGCCATCAACGAGCGCCCCATGGCGGTCAACGGCCAGGTCGTCATCCGCCCCATGATGTATCTCGCCCTCAGCTACGACCACCGCCTGGTGGACGGCAAAGAGGCCGTCACCTTCCTTGTGAAGGTAAAACAAGCCATCGAGGACCCAACCCGCCTCCTCCTCAGCGTCTAAAACCGTTTAACAGGAGAGAACGGAGAGAACGGAAAAACCCCTCTCTCCGTTGCCTATTTTTTCTCCTGTGAAATGCCTGCTTCCTCTTTCGATCTCATCGTAATCGAAACCTGGCTGAAAAAGGAGGCCAGGCATTACGTCGCTAGGATTTTATCCGCTTGCGATGTTTCCGATTGATCCCCCGGCACAGGCAACGCCGGCCACACGAGGCTCTGTCTTGTCATGTCCCCCTCGCTTGTGCCCGATCAGATGGAAAGGAACTGCTTCGAGGACGGACCGAGCGGCAAGACTCACCCCCTCTGCCTTACCGCCTCGAACAGCGTGATGATCGTCGCCATGGCCACGTTTAGCGAATCGGCCTGACCCGCCATCGGGATGAGCACGCGCGCGTCCGCCTCGCGCAGCCAGTAGTCGCTCAGCCCGTATTGTTCGCTGCCCATCACGATGGCCAGCGGCCCGCGCAGATCGGTGTCGGTGTAGAGGTCGGTCGCCGAGGGCGTAGTCGCCACCGAGCGGATGCCCCGCGCCGCCAGCCACGGCCGCACCTGCGTGCTCTCCGCGATGATCACCGGCACGGAAAACACCACGCCCGTCGAAGCGCGCACCACGTTGGGGTTAAACAAATCCGTAACCGGATCACACACGATCAACGCATCCACCCCCGCCGCGTCCGCGCTACGCAAAATCGTGCCTAGGTTGCCCGGCTTCTCGATCGCCTCTACCACCAACAGAAAGGGATCAGGCCGTGATTTGTGAATTTTTCCCGCCAGCATGGTCTCCAAATCCGCCAGCGAACGCCGCCACTGCGGTGCCACCGCCAGCAAGCCGTCCGGACGTTCCCGATACGCCACCTTGGCGAACGCGTCCTTCGTGAGCTGAAACACCTTCGCCCCCGCCTCCTGCGCGCGGGCGATAAGCGCGGGCTCGTTGCCCTGATCGCCCGGATACCACTCGGGGCAAATGTAGAGCTCCGTGATCGCGATACCCTTGTCCAGCGCGCGCACGATCTGCCGGTAGCCCTCGACCAAAAACACCCCCG
>CAZOGV010000028.1:0-13299 GCA_964579225.1 uncultured Akkermansia sp.
AAGGAGGTGAGGGTCTTGCCGCTGCCGGTGGTGTGCCAGATGAAGCCGTTGCCGCTATCCTGCTGGATGCAGGTGACGAGGTGTTTTACCGCATAGACCTGATACGGGCGCATCATGAGCAGCTTCTGCTCGCTCTGGATGAGCACCATGTAGCGGCTGATGGTGTGGCCGAGGGTGCACTTCACCAAGAAGGCGGCGGTGAAGACATCGGGTGTGACGATCTCTTCGAGCAGACGGGCGAACTCGGAATCGGTGAGGCGGACGCGGTTGAGGGCCTCGAATTTTTCGCGGAAGTTTTTCTCCAACGAGGCGCGGTCGTGGATGTCGGGGCGGTCGGTGTATTTGAGGTCGCGGAGCTTTTGGATGAACAGGTCCTCGATGCCGGCCTCGTTGAGGGCGGAGTCACGGGGTTCCGGAGGGAGCGGGTAGGTGACCTTGGGTGGCATGGGTGGAATCGCGTTTAGGTGGCGTCAAGCTACGCGCGGGATGCCTTGGCATCGATTGGACAGCGGCGTCGGGGGCAGACGAAGGCGGTCGGGGGAGATTGGAGAGGCGATAATCAAAGGAATGAAAGAGGAGGGCGACGCGCGCAGAAAGACCGACCGGAAAGAATTAAAGAGCTGTGAGCAGGCCACGAGCTGAGCAAGGCCGTATCCGGGGGAATTCGGGGAAATCCGGGGAAATCACCGACGCGGCGTGCGTAAGTGGAGGTCGGTTCATTTTGAAGACAAGGCCTTGGCGAGATCGCCGGCGGGTGTAGGTCGAAGGCGCGCTTGCGCCGCTCGCCGCCGCGCCTTTTGTTCGACCCTTTTCTGAATTCCCAACCATGGCTTACGACTGGCTCAAAGGTGTCGCAGATGAATACGACGTGATCGTGATCGGTTCCGGTCTCGGTGGTCTCACCGGGGCCAACGTGCTCGCGAAGGCCGGCCACAAGGTCCTCCTGCTCGAGCACCACTACCAATATGGCGGCCTCGCCACCTGGTTCACCCGCAAGGGCGGGCACATCTTCGACATCTCCCTCCACGGCTTCCCCAGCGGCATGATAAAGAGCTGCCGCCGCTACTGGACCAAGGAGATCGCCGACTCCATCCACCAGTTGAAGGACGTGCGTTTCGTGAACCCGCAGATGGACGTCTGGACCACCTTCACTCGCGAGGACTACACCCGCGTGCTGGTCGAGCAATTCAAGCTCCCGCGCGAGCAGGTCGAGACCTTCTACGATCACCTGCGCGCGATGAATTATTACGACAACAACCCCGAGACCACGGGGCAGATGTTCGAGCGCTTTTTCCCCGGCCGCCCCGACGTGCACCGCCTGCTGATGGAGCCGATTTCCTACGCCAACGGCTCCACCTTCGACGACCCCGCCATCACTTTCGGCATCGTGTTCAGCAATTTCATGGGCTCGGGGGTCTTCACCTTCCAGGGCGGCTCCGACCTGCTGATCAAAAAGATGACGACCGAGCTGAAGAAAAACGGCGTCGAGCTGCGCAAGCACGTAATGGTGGAACGGATACTGATCGAGGAGCGCGACGGCCGCAAGGTCGCCTGCGGCGTCGTCGCCGGCAACGGCCGCGTGATCCGCGCCAAGGCCATCCTCTCCAACGCCAACATCAAGAACACCATCTTCCGCCTCGCCGGTGCGGAGAACTTCGATCCCGAGTTCGTGAAGCAGGCCGAGGCCGTGCGCATCAACACCAGCTCGTGCCAGGTGTATTTCGGCATCCGCAAGGGCGAGAGCATTCCGAACATCGGCGACCTCGTTTTCACCTCCGACGCGCCGACTTACAGCCCTGAGGAACTCACCTCGCTGCACACCACGAGCCGCACGTTCTCGGTCTATTATCCCGACACCCGCCCGGGCTCCGACCGCTACACTGTGGTCGCCTCGCTCAACGGCCGCCATCCGCACTGGAAGGAGCTCAGCGACGAGGACTACGAGAAGCACAAGGCCCGCCTGATCGAGGAGAGCCTTGTGGCCCTGGAAAAATACATCCCGGACGTGCGCGCGAAGATCGACTGGATGGAGGCCGCCACGCCGCGCACCATCGAGCGCTACACTACGCACATGGCGGGCACGTCGTTCGGGACAAAGTTCGAGGGGCTTCCGGTCTCGATGAATTTGTCGGAAAAACTGCCCGGCCTTTTCCACGCCGGCAGCGTCGGCATCATCATGAGCGGCTGGCTCGGGACGATCAATTACGGCGTCATCACCTCGAACAAGATCGACAAGTATCTCTTCGGTTTGAAGCACGCGGCGGCGGCGACATGAATAAGTAGCGCAGGCGTCTCGCCTGCATCTCGTATTCTCCCGATGCGGGCTAGACGCCTGCGCTACTTTCCAACCTTACTTTCCCCATGCCTCTCCAAATTGAAAAACTGGTCGCCGGTTCCGGCGCGCCCGCGAAAAAAGGTCACACCGTCACCGTGCATTACACCGGTTGGCTGACCAGCGGCGAAAAATTCGACAGCTCGGTTGATCGCCGCGAACCGTTCGAATTCGTGCTCGGCGCGAAGCAGGTCATCGGTGGCTGGGACCAGGGCGTCGCTACCATGGTGGTGGGCGACAAGGTGAAACTCACCATCCCGCCCGAACTCGGCTACGGTCGCGAAGGCTACCCGGGCGCGATACCCCCGAATGCGACGCTGATTTTCGAGGTCGAGTTGCTGGCGGTGGGGTAGGGCGGGAAAGCCACCGCCTCACTCCAAAGGCTCGGCGGAGGAGACGCGTTTACCGTCGTGTTGCAGGCGGTAGAGCGGCACGGGCGGGTCGCGGTCGAGGCGTTTCACCAGGGCCGGGTCCACGCGCTTGGAGAGCTCTAGCCAGTGCAGGCCATCGCTCTCGCAGGCGAGGAAGCGGGCGTAGGGTTTAAAAACCTCGGGGCGGCCGAGGAGGCGGGCGGAGCTTGCGGGCACGGCGGGTTCGGCTATGCGGTCGAGCACGAGGCAGCTGTAGGCTTGGCTGCGCAGATCCAAGCCGGCGCGTTGGGCGAAGCGCACCCAGGACGGATCGTTTTGCACGCCGGGCGGGGGCTCGGCGAAGAAGTGGCACCAATCGCGGGTGTTGGTTTCGAGGAAGAGCGGACAGTTCTCGCGGTGGGTGCAGGGGGCCACGATGCGGTGGCCGTTGGTGCGCAACTCGTCTCGCACGGTGGCGAGGGCGCGGCTGTCGGCGTGGGTGCCGGGCTCCACCCATAGAACGCAAGCGGCGCGGGCGGCGAGAGCGAGCAACTCGGCGCGGGCGGTATCTGTGAGCTCGTTGAGCACGTGACTGACCACGAGCGTGAAGGGCTCCGGCGGCACGGGCGTGTTCTGGATTTTGAGGCCGGGGAAGGCTTCTCGTGCGCGCTCGGCGGCGAAGGCGATGGCTTCAGGACTGTGGTCGGAGAGAGCGAGGGCGGCGAAGTGGTTTACGCCGAAGGTGGCGAGCACACGGCGGCCGGCGACGCCGGAGCCGCAGCCGAAGTCCACCAACGTGGTGCCGGCGGGGGGAGCCCAGGCGCGGAGGCGGAGTTCGTGGAGGAGGGCGTCCCACTTCCAGCCGATGCGTTCAGCGTAGGTGGCGTCGTAGGCGGCGAGTGTGTCGTGGTTTTGCCAATACGGGCCGGTGGAGGCGGCATCGCGAGCGAGGAAAATCGCACGCAGGCGTTCCAGCGCGGGCCAATTAAAGCAATCGATGTCGGGCATTTTATAGCAATCGGAAGACTAAGGGGTCGTAAATAAATGGCTTTAAATGACGCCGAGATTTGGGCGTTTGGCTAGGCGCTCGCGAAGGAGCATCCCAGAATGGTCTGTAACTGAGCGAGCAACACCGCCAGCGGCCGAAAGATCAAGTTAGGTGGAGCCAGTTATTTATTTACGAACCCTAAGTGAAGAAAAGTTCGTTGCGCGGGTTTATGGCGTTTACCGCGAGCCGAGTTTTTGTGTGTTTGAACGCATGTCGATGTTTCGTCGTTCGCGTTTTCTCGGGTGGGTGTTATGCCTCGGTCTCACCACGTGGTCGTTTGCGCAGACGAGCGCGGAGGCGGACGCGTTGTTGGCCCGGTCGCATGTGTTGTATTCGGATGTCGCGGGGTTGGAGGTGACGGCCCTCGTTCGCGAAGTGCGGGTTTCGTTCAACGCTGCCGATGCTGCCTCGCCCGGGCGCGTGGCGGCGACCGTTTTTCAGCGAGTGGTGCTCACACACGGTTTGCCGGACGACTGGCGCATCGTGAGCCAGCGCGAGCGCGATCTTGGCGGGCGGTTGATGCAGGAGCGCACGCTGGTTTTGGCCAAAACCGGTCTCGGAAATGGCGCGATGTTGGCGCTCAATCCGGCGACCCAGGTGCCGGAAAGTTCGCCCTTGCCCCAGACCTTGTTTCGCCAGCAGGTCATGGAGCGGTTGGGGGCTTTTGCGAATAAGGATGTGTTGTTCGCGGCCATGTTTGTGAATAGCGGCGAAGCGGCGGCTGAGGCATTCGGGCTGGAAAACGCGGTCGTGGTCGGCCGCGAGGATGCCAAGGGCGGACGTCTAGTGCGGATAACCGCGAATCGCGGCCCGCGAATCGCGATTACGCTTTGGCTGACCGAGGATATGGGCACGATCACGCGGGTGGTGGAGGCTCCGGCGGGAGACGCGCTGCAAAGCTCGACGCGCTCGGTGCGCGAGACCGTATATGACTATGACTTTGCCCGGGGACGTAGTCCCGACCATTTCGATTTGAGCGCGGGCTTGGCTTTGGCCCAGCCTGGCATCGCGGCGGCGGCGAAGTTCGGCGACACGGGTGAGTTGCTCGCTTTTGCCGGCTTGCCCGGCGTGTTGGTGGCGAAGGGAGATGCCGAGCCCACGTTGCCGGATTTTGGCGCTTCGCAGCGCACGAGCCCGGGGGCGACCGAGCCAGGCGCAACCGCAGTGCCTTCCGCCACCGAGGCGCAGTTGCTCACCTCTGAGCAGATGGAATCGATCGTGATGGTCGAGGGCGAAGGTGGCGTGGGCACCGGTTTCGTCGCGCGCCTGCGCGGCGTGGACTTTGTGGTGACTAATCTGCACGTCATCGGCGGCAACGAGAAGATCCGCGTGACAACGGTGCGCGGCGTGAGCGTGCCGGTCTCCGGCATTTTCGGCGCGTTGGGACGCGATATCGCCATCCTGCGTATCGAGGGAACGAATACGGTGCCGACCCTGAACCTGGTGGAAGATCCGAT
Organism: uncultured Akkermansia sp.; assembly: GCA_964579225.1. Taxonomy (GTDB): domain Bacteria; phylum Verrucomicrobiota; class Verrucomicrobiia; order Opitutales; family Opitutaceae; genus IMCC26134_A. Next base: position 5,188 of record CAZOGV010000028.1, read on the forward strand.
CCGGACGGTGAAGATTGGCGACAGGGTCGCGGTGGTGGGCAACCGGCGCGGCGGCGGCGTGGCCACCCAGGTATCGGGCACGATGCGTGGCCTGGGTCCGGATCGGGTGGAGGTGGACGCGCCGTTCCAACCGGGCAACAGCGGCAGCCCGATCTTGCATTTGGAGACGGGCGCCGTGGTCGGTGTGGCGAGCTATTCGCAGCGTCGCGAACCGGATGTGCTGGACGGTCCGGCGAACGCGTCGGGCGGGCCCACGTTGGAGAAAAAAACCGAGCAGCGCTGGTTCGGCTTTCGCATCGACGGCGTCGCGGGTTGGGAATCCATCGACCTCGTGCGCTGGCGCGACCAAGAGAAGCGGATCGCGGCCTTCGAAGAGGACTCGCGGGCGATTCATTACGCGATGCATGGCTACTTCCGGGAGGCGTCCCGTAACACGCGTATCCGCCCCTTGGTCGATCGTTTCGAGGAGCGTTTCAGCCGCACGGGCACATCGCCCATCGCCTCCGGACAAGTCGTGCAGGAGTTTTTCCACGGTCTGCGTTCGCAGGCGGCCTCCGGTGTGAAGGAACTCAATACCGACGACTACTATGATTTTTTCCGGACCAGCGAATATTGGGAGACGAGCATTCCGCAGCAGTTGCGAGCCCGGGCCGATATGACCCTGCGTCTGGAGCGAGCAACGGTCAACACCACCGCGTTTTTGGCGCGCATCCGGCGTTGAGGGACCGAGCGGCTTCGCAAGCGACGCCTCTGCGTCGGAAACGGATGCGGACGCGGTTATTCGGCGGGGGCGATGAGGATGCGAATCGCGCGTTCGGGGGCGAGATACTCGCGGGCGAGGGCGTTTAGTTCGTCGCGCGTGACGGCTTCGTGATCGGCGAGGAAGGTGCGCGCCCAGTCGAGGCGTTGCGGTTGTTCCTGCGAGGCGCCGAGGACGCTTCTTAGCCAGTAGGCGTTGGTGCGGCGGGCCTCGCGCAGGGTGGTGAGCAGGGGGCGGCGGGCGCGATCGAGTTCGTCGGCGCTCAGGCCATGGATGGCGAGGTCGGCGGCGGTTTCGAGCACGGCTTCGCGGACGGCGGCCATCTCGGCGGGATCGGTCGTGATCTGGGCGAAGATGAACCCGTAGTCGCGGTAGGCCTCGTTCGGGGAACTGGCAGCGAAGGGGCTGTAGCTGCCGCCGAGCTTTTCGCGCACGACGGCGCGCAGGCGGTCGCTGAGCACGTCGGAGAGGAGGTTGAGGCGGCGGGCGACGCGGACGTCGCGGGCGTCGGTGGTGGGCCAATAGACGGCGAGCAGGTTTTTGGCGATGGAGCCCGAGTAGCGCAGGGTATGGTCGCCGGGGGCGGGGGCGGAGATGCGGCGGAGTTCTTCGAGCGCGGGCTTGGCTTCGCGGGCAGGGAGCGCGCCGATGGTCGCGGCGGCGGCAGCGATGGCGGACTCGATGTTGAGGTCGCCGATGAGGCTGAGTTCGAGCGGGCCGGCGGCGAGCTGAGGGCCGAGCCAGGCGCGGAGTTCGGCGAGGGTGCGGGCCATGACTTCGTCGCGTTGCGGGAAGCCGAAGCGGGGATCGCCGGAGGCGAGCAGGCGCGGGACGTCGAGGCGAAGGGGACCGTCGGGCTGGGAGAGCAGGCGGCTGTAGAAGGGGTCGAGCTGGCGGCGTGCGACGAGTTCGCCCTCGGCGCGCCAGCCCGGATCGGCGAGGTGGGCGGAGAAGAGTTGCAGTTGAAGGGCGAGGTCGGCGGGGGTGGTTTGGCCGGTGAACTCGACGGCGTCGTCGGCGACGCGCAGGCCCACGCCGACGTTGCGGCCTGCGAGGATGCGGCGGAGTTCGTCGGCGGAGTGTTGGCCGAGGCCGGCGGCGGTGAAGGCGGCGCCGCCGAAGAAGGCGAGGCCGGGCTGGTCGCGCGGTTCGGTGAGCTGGCCGACGCCGACGCGGGCGCGGAGGGAGATGACGCCGGCCTCGAAGTCGGTGCGCTTGAGGTTGAGGCGCGCGCCGTTGGCGAAGACGACCTGGGTGATTTCGAGGTCGGCGATTTCGCGGCGCTCGGCGACCTCGCCGGCGGGGCCGAAGTCGGCGTAGGCCCAGGCGGCGTCGGTGCGTTCGGCGGGCGGGGAGACTTCGATGGCTTCGGCGGCGGCGTAGGCGGCGGAGATGGCGGCGACGGCGGCGTCGGGCGCGCCGAGGTCGGTGTTGCCGAAGACGCCGACGCGGCGGCCTTGTTCGCCGCTCCAGGCGGCCTTGAAGGCCTCGTGGGCATCGGCGGGGGTGAGGGAGTCGAGGGCGGGGCCGTAGAGGGCGAGATCGTCGGCGGGGGTGGTGGGGATGACGCCTTCGAGGAAGGACGCGACGAGGCGGTTGGCGCGGTCGCGCGAGCGTTGGGTGGAGTCGGTGTTGACGGCTTGTTCGAGGGCGTTGCGGAACGCGGCGACGGCTTCGCGGAGTTCGGAGGCGGTGAAGCCGAAGCGGAGGGCGCGGCGGAGCTCGTGTTCGCCGACCTGGAGGGTCTCGGCCCATTGGCCGGGACGGGCGACGAGCGAGAGGGAGGCGCCGTCGAAGGTGCCGGGGAAGGAGTTGTCGCCGGCGGAGGCGCGAACGAAGGGGGCGTCCTCGGCCTTGGCAAGTTCGGCGAGGCGGCTGTTGAGCATTGCGTAGGCGAGGTCGCGGGGGAGTTCGCGCAGGCGTTTTTCGGCGGTATCGGGCAGGTCGGCGGCGGGGCGCACGATCTGGAGACCGACGGTGGTGGCGCTGGCCTCGGGTTCGAAGTGGTGGCCGAAGCGCGGGGCGTCGGGCGCGGGCGAGCCGAGGTCGGGCATGGGGCGGGCGGGGGCGCGGGCGGCGAGCGGGGCGAAGACGTCGCGTAGTTGTTTTTCAACTACGTCGGGTTCGAGGTCGCCCAAGGCGATGACGGCGAGGCGTTCGGGGCGATACCAGGTGTCGTAGAAATCGACGAAGTCGGGGCGGGAGGCGGAGCGGATGATCTCCTCGGTGCCGATGGGCAGGCGCTCGGGCAGGAGGGTTCCGGTGTAATAAAAGGCGTAGCTGGCGACGACGGAGCGGTAGTCGGCGGAGTCGCGGTCGAGCTTTTCGGCGAGGATGACGCCGCGTTCGCGGTCGATCTCGGCAGGTTCGAGGAGGAGGCCGCCGGCGTAGTCGGCGAGCACGCGAAAACCTTCGGCGAGCGTCTCGGGCTTGGTGTCGGGCAACTCGAGCATGTAAACGGTGCGGTCGAAGGACGTGTAGGCGTTGGTGTGACCGCCGAAGTTCATGCCCATGCGCTGGAAGAACTGGATGAGGGTGCCGGGCGGGTAGTGGGTGCTGCCGTTGAAGGCCATGTGCTCCAGGTAGTGGGCGAGGCCGAGTTGGGAGTCGGTTTCGTGGAGCGAGCCGGCGGCGACGACGAGGCGAAGGGAGGCGCGCTCGCGGGGTTCGGAGTTGGCGCGGAGGGCGTAGCGCAGGCCGTTGGGGAGTTCGCCGACGACGAGGGCGGGGTCGGCGGCGAGGCCGGAGGCTGCGGCTTCGGCGGCGGGCGGGAAGAGCAGGGCAGGGCGCTCGGCGTGCGCCGGAATGACCAATGACCAAGGACCAATGACTAATGAGAGGACGAGGGCGGCGCGACGGAGAACGGCGGGGAAACGCATGGGGGAATGACGAATCCGCCGAAGGCGGATAAATGTCGAATAACGAATGATGATGAATCATGGGCGGGACGCCCATGCCACGCGACGAACCATGAGCAGGATGCTCATGCCACTATGCGCGCGGGGAATTGTTTTGAGCGCGAGCGCGGAATGGGGTTCCTCACGCGTTTACGTTTTTCGCATGTTCTGGCTCTATCGTCTCATCTTTCTGCCGCTCGCGGTGTTGGCCGCGCCCTACTACGGGTGGCGCATGCGGCGGCGCGGCGGCTACGGGGCGCACTTTGGGCAACGCTTTGGCGCGACGCCGGAGCTGCCGGCTAAGCGGGCGGGGGTGAAGCGTGTGTGGTTGCAGGCGGTGAGCGTGGGCGAATTGCTGGCGGTGTCGCCCTTGCTGGAGGCGTGGCGGCGCGAGGGCAGGGTGGAGGTATATTTGACGACGACCACGAGCACGGGGTATGCGGTGGCGGCGGAGCGTTATTTGGCGAAGGGGCTGGTGGCGGGGCTGGGTTACTTTCCCTTGGATTTTTGGTTTTGCTCGGCGCGGGCGTGGCGGGCGATCGCGCCGGATTTGGCGGTGGTGATGGAGGGCGAGCGTTGGCCGGAGCATTTGTTTCAGGCGACGAAGCGCGGGGTGCCGACGGTGGCGGTGAATGCGCGGCTGTCGGACAGGAGTTTTCGGCGCATGCGGCGGCTGGGTCCGCTGGCGCGTTTGCTGGTGCGCGGCTTGGGGCGGGTGTTGGCGGCGAGCGAGGCGGACGCGGCGCGCTTTCGCGATTTCGGCGTGGCGGCGGAGCGCATCGAGGTGACGGGGAATTTGAAGTTGGACGTGACGCTGCCGGAGGTCGGCACGGAGGAGCGGGCGCGTTTTCGGAGGGAGCTGGGATTGGGCGAGGGCACGCCGATCCTGCTCGGGGCCAGCACCTGGCCGGGCGAGGAGGCGGCGTTGGTGGCGGCGTGGCGGGCGGTGCGCGCGGACGGGTGGAAATTGTTGATCGTGCCGCGGCATGCTGAGCGGCGCGGGGAGATCGAGGCTTTGATGAACGCGGAGGCGGCGGCGAACGGGTTGCGTTGGCATCTGCGTTCGCGCGGCGCGGCGGCGGGCGAGGTGGATGTGGCGGTGGCGGATACGACGGGCGAACTGGCGAGATTGCTCGCGCTCGGCGAGATCGTGTTTGTGGGCAAAACCCTGCCGCCGCACACCGAAGGGCAGACGCCGGTGGAGGCGGCGGCGCGCGGACGTGCGGTAATTTTAGGGCCGGGCACGGCGAACTTTCGCGATATCGCGCGCGAGTTGGAGCAGGGCGGCGCGGTGCGGCGGGTGGTGGATGCTGGGGAGTTGATCGAGGCGGTGCGGGATCTGACGGCTTCGCCGGAGGCGCGCGCGGCGCTGGGCGAGGCGGGCATGCGTTGGCATGCGGGCAATCGGGGCGCGGCGGCGCGGACGGCGGCGGCGCTGGGGGAGATTTTGCGCGGGGATAATTAAGGGTTGAAGGGCGGCGGCGCGGTCATTGCTCTGAACCCTTTCGCGGATGCAAAACCACGGCCCGAAGCGCGTCTATACCCCTCACTCTCTTGAATTCTGGTTTTCCCGGTTGGAGCACAACTGGGAGACTTATTTCACCGCCGAGCAACTCGAGCTCGGCCACGTCATCTATCGCGAAGGCGAGGTGCGCGAGCTGGAGCTGACCGACAGTGATGCGATCGTGCATCGGCGGGTGGAGAAGAAGGACGAATACGCGGTCATCGAGTGGGCGGAGAAGGGGTTTTCGGTGCGCTCGTCCTCGACGGATCTCGATTCGGCGAAGGCGCTCGCGGTGGCCGGTCTGCATGAGATCGAGGAATTGGTGGCGGATGAGATCTCGCCAATTCCGGACGACACGGCGGTGCCGTTTCCGAGCGGCGGGGCGGCCCTGCCGCCGTCCTTGGCGGGGGGCGCGACCGCGAATTCGGGTGCGGCACCCGCGCCCGCTCGTGCCAACGGTGCGACGGCCGGGACGCGCACGCTCTTGCTGGTGTTTACCACGAACGACGAAGGTTTGAATTTCGCGGCGCATTGGCTGGCGAAGGACAAGAGCCGCGTTGTCGCGCTCGGGCCGGCCTCGCGCGAGGCGGGTTTGCCGCCGGTGAGTTCGGGCGAGCGCGCGAAGCTCATCGGCCTGGCCTCGTATGCGCGCAAGGCGCACTTCGTCTACAAGCAGGAGACGGGGCTCTATTTGATGGGATCCGTGTCGGAGATTCCGAATTTCCTGCGCTCGACGCTGCCGCATTGGAAAAAACTTTTCGGGGTCGAGCTAGACGGAGCTTCGGCGCTTTTGCTCAAGGGCACGCAGGAGATCACCATCGAGGCGGTGGCGGGCACGACCAAGCGCGGGGCCAAGGGCGCGGGGCTTAACGCGGCGCTCGACCTGCGGTGGATTTTCAAGGCGGGCGAGCGTCTGCTCACCGACGCGGAGGTGAGCCTGCTCATGAAGAAAAACACCAGCCCGGTGGTCATCCCGAGCGTGGGCATCGTGAGCCTGCCGCCGGAAAAACTCGCGGCGGTGAAGGCTTGGGAAAAGGGCGCGGCGGAGACGCATGGCGAAGGCGCGATGTCGCCGTATTTGATTTTCTCGTTGTTCAACGACGCACGTTTCCACCTCACGCTGTCGCCCGAGTTGGCGGCTTGGCGCGAGGGCGTCTTGGCGGGGCCGACCCATGCGCCGGAATTGCCTGAGCGCCTGCGCTCCTACCAGCGGCGCGGCGTGGAGTGGATGTGGCACTTGGCGGACAAGGGTTGCCATGGTCTGCTCGCGGACGAGATGGGTCTTGGTAAGACGCTCCAGGTCATCACGCTGATGGCGACGCGCCGGCTGGATGATTTGCCCAGCTTGATCGTGTGCCCGGCGAGCGTGGTGCCGGTGTGGCAGGAGGAGATCGCGCGTTTTCACCCTGAGCTGGCGATAGACATCTTGAAGACGGGCCACGATTTTTCGTCGCGGGGCGCGCCATGCGTGTGGATCGCGAGCTACACGCAGTTGCGCAAGCACCGGTCGATCCTCGGCAAACACAAGTTCGCCTACGCGGTGCTCGACGAAGGCCAGTTCATCAAAAACCCCGACGCGAAAGTCACGCAGACCTGTTTCGCGATTCGCGCCGCGCACCGCATCGTATTAAGCGGCACGCCGCTGGAGAACCGTCAGCTCGATCTGTGGTCGATCTTCCGCTACCTCTTGCCCGGTTTGCTGGGATCGCGCACGGCTTTTGAGAACGCCATCGCCGCAGATCGCGCGGGCACGCTTTCGCGGCTGCGCGCGCAGCTGGCGCCCTTCATGCTGCGCCGCACCAAGGCTGAGGTGGCCTCGGAGTTGCCGCCGAAGCAGGAGATGGAGCTGATCTGCCCGCTCACCGACGTGCAGCGCGAGGAGTATGCGCGCATCTGCAACGAGGGCCTCTCGCGCCTTGGCGACGATGTGGGCGCGGCCATGCGCGAGAAGAGTTTCGGCTTCCTCGCGTTGCTCACCCGCCTGCGCCAGGTGTGCTGCGATCCGGACATGCTGCCGTGGCGCAAGTCCCCGCTGGAGGATTCGGGCAAGATCATGCTCCTGGTGGAGAAACTCGCGGAGATCATCGAGAGCGGCCACAAGGTCGTGATCTTCTCGCAGTTCGTGATGTTGCTCGACCGCGTGAAAGAGGCGCTGGCGAAAAACTTCCCCGATTTGCCGCGCTACGAGCTCACCGGCATGACGCTTGATCGCCTCAAACCCGTGCAATCTTTCCAGGCCGCCGAAGGCGCGGCGGCCATGCTCGTCTCGCTCAAGGCCGCCGGCACCGGCATCACGCTGCACGCGGCGGATTACGTTTTCCTGCTCGATCCATGGTGGAATCCTGCGGTCGAGGCGCAGGCGGTGGACCGCGTGCATCGGCTCGGGCAGAAGAGCACGGTGTTCGTCTACCGTATGGTCACGGCGGGCACGATCGAGGAGCGCATCGACGCGTTGAAGGCTTCGAAGACGAATCTCTTCAACCAGGTCGTCGGCGGCCAGGAGGGCGACTTTGACCTCGCTCAGCACTTTGTGTCCTTACGCGAACTCGTGCAGCTCACCGGCTCGGCCGAGGAGCCGGATGCGGCGGCGCAGGCGGAATCTTCGGAAACGGCGGAGTAGGGCGCTTTTCCACGGCTGCGAAACAGAACGGTTCCAGGCACCGCTTCGGCGACCGCCGTTTCGTTAAGCTGCTAGAAGGCACCGCACTTGGCTTAGTGACGGCCACATAAGCGAAAAACCCCGCGAATTGCGGTTTAATCACCCCTTCGTAACACAGGTGACGCGGATTTGTAACAATCGCCTGCGAGAGTGCATGCGTTCGATCCCCGTAGCCGACAGCGGAGCGGGTAGAGCAAACCAAATCCAAATCCCTACCAACTAACATGAACTTCTCCGTTCTCCCTTCGTCGCGTGCGCCTTGGCGCCACCGCCGACTTCGGCAAAGATTTCC
>CAZOGV010000028.1:13399-21621 GCA_964579225.1 uncultured Akkermansia sp.
TTCTCCCTTCGTCGCGTGCGCCTTGGCGCCACCGCCGACTTCGGCAAAGATTTCCGCGGTCTCATCTCGTATGACCTCGTCGCGAACAACCTCGACGCCGCTTTCGTTCGCTGGAACCAGCGCTCCGACCTCTCGGTTGATGCCGGTTTCCGCAAGGTGAACTTCGTTATGGAGGAAAACACCTCCTCCGCTCGTCTGCCCGCCATCGAGCGCTCCCCGGTCACCCGTTTCTTCGTTGAAGACAACAACGGTCGCCGTCTCGGCGGTGGTTCCCGTCGCGTCGGTATCTTCGCCGACGGCAAGGCTGGCGACGCCTTCTACGGTGCCGCCATCACCAACATCGAGCGTCAAGCCAACCCGAACAGCGCTCCGGTCGCCGGCAACAGCCAGCCTGCCCTGTGGTTGAACGGCGGCTATGCCAACAAGTCCGACAACTCCTCCTTCTCCGTTGGTCTGTCCCTCGGTTACATGCCCGAGCAGGTGGTCAATGGTGTTCTCACCGACGGTTCCCTGTTCGTCTCCTCCCTCTATGGTAACTTCACCGTCGGCAGCCTCGCCCTTAACGGCGAGTTCCTCTGGTCCGACAACGATGCCGGCGCGGGAGCCAACTCGTGGGGCGTGATCATCCTCCCGACCTACGACCTCAGCAAGCAGCTTCAGCTCGTCGCTCGCTTCTCCTATCTTGATACCGATGGCATCGGCACCCGCGCGTCCGATGTGGTTCCCGGTGCGGGTAACGCCGCCGGCAACCCCGGCTTCGAGACCGTCACCGAGATCTACGGCGGCATTAACTACTTCTTCAAAGGCAACGATGTGAAGTTCTCCGCCGGTCTCTTCCACGCCATGTTCGACGATCAGGTCGGCGGCGGCAACGTCGAGGCCAGCGCCACCGGTCTGCGCACCCAGATGCAGATCAACTTCTAAGAAGTTGTTCTTGGTTTAGTTGGTTATCTTTGGCGCGGGGCGGTCTTGGTCCCGCTCCGCGCCCCTTCTCTTTCCTTTTTGGTTAGCAGTTTTCGTCAGTTTTTCCCTTTCCCACCCATGAAAAAAGCAATCCTCAGCACCCTCGCGGCCTGCGCCGTTTCGGTTACCAGCGTCTTCGGTCAACTTGCGGTCGATCCCAAGCTGTCCTCCTACACTCCTGTTTCCGGCATCTCCGGCAACTTGAACTCCATCGGTTCCGACACCCTGAACAATCTGATGCTCAAGTGGGCCGAAGATTTCCGTCAGGTTTACCCGAACGTGAACATCCAGGTGCAGGGCGCCGGTTCCTCCACCGCTCCCGCCGCTCTCATCGATGGCACCGCCCAGCTCGGACCGATGTCCCGCGCCATGACCGGTGCCGAGATGGACCGCTTCGAGGCCAAATACGGCTATCGCCCCACCGAGATCAAGGTCGCGATCGACGCCCTCGCCGTCTTCGTGAACCGCGACAATCCCATCAAGGGTCTCACACTCAAGCAGGTTGACGCGATTTACTCCAACACCTACCGCCTCGGTGGCACCCCGATCCTGACCTGGGGTCAGGCCGGCCTCACCGGCGACTGGGCCAACCGCTCCATCTCGCTCTACGGTCGCAACTCGGTTTCCGGCACCTATGGCTTCTTCAAGAATGTCGCCCTCGGCGGCGGCGATTTTGATGGCGCCCGTTATCAAGAGCAGCCCGGTTCCTCCACCGTGGTGCAGTCCGTGAGCGCCGACCGCTTCGGCATCGGCTACTCGGGCATCGCCTACGGCACCCCCGGCGTGCGCGCCATCGCCCTCGGCGGCGCTGACGGCAAGCTCCATGAGCCCACCCCCGAGAACGCTGTCTCCGGCGACTACCCGCTGGCCCGCTTCCTCTACATCTACATCAACAAGGATTCTCGTCAGCCCCTCGACTCGCTGACCTTCGAGTTCATCCGCTTCATCAACACCAAGCAGGGCCAGGAAATCGTCGTCCGTGACGGCTACTTCCCCCTCCCCGCCTCGGCCGCTGACGCGACGGTCAAGAGCCTCAAGTAAGACACCTCGTCTTCATCGAATCCAGGGCCGGAGCGCATTGTTCTCTCCGGCCCTTTTTGTTGTCCGAATATCATGTGAAACGGCGCAGGCCCCGGCCTGGTTTCACGCCTCTTGGTGGCGGCCCCCGAAGGCTGCTTTGTTCGTGTGATGGGCTTGCCGAAAGCGCGGGCGCTCGGGCGTCGGCTTTCTCTTTGATGGTGCGGTAAACAGCCCAAATACCCGCCATAATTACGTTAAACACTGTTGGTAAGTATCTTATTTTCCGTAACACAAATGTCACGCCTTTCTCGCTGGTTACTTTTTGTCCACCCGGCCAAGCCTTTCGCCCTCTCTTCGTCCCTCGTCCATGACCAAGCCCGACTCCTCTATTCCTGAACGCTTCCGGGTCGCACGGCCCACGCTGCTGTTCGATAAGTTCATGACCCAATTCATCAAATTGGGCGGCTTCTCCGTGATTTTGGCGGTCAGTCTGATTTTCTTTTTTATCTTCGTGCAGGTCATCCCGCTTTTCCGCGGGGCCAGCGTGGAGCCGCAGCGCACCTTTGAGCTGCCGGTGGGCGAAAAACTCGTCGCGATGGGGGCGGACGAGTGGTATGAGCTGCCGTTTTTCGTGACTGAGTCCGGGCGGATTTTTTTCCGCGACACGGTCGAGGGCGAACACAACCGCGGCTGGTTCGAGGCCGCCTCCGAGCTGCCGGCCGATGTGGCCGTGACCGCTATCCGCTACAACCAGCGCTCCGACGAGGTCGTCTTCGGCCTGGCCGACGGTCGCTTCACCGTGGCCTCGATCAAGCTGCCCGCCACCTTCCCTGAGCGCGGCGGCCGCGAGGTCGTGCCCGAGGTCACCTGGCTGCCCTTGATCGAGATCGGCGAGGCGGGCCACCCGATCACCCACATCGACTACGGCGATTCCTCGACGCGCAAACTCGCCATCGCGGTGCAGACCATCGACGGCCAGCCCAAGGTCACCGCCGTCACCTTGGCGCAGCGTCGCACCTTGTTCGGCGTCGGCCCGATCTCGGTCGGCGAGCGCTACGACATCACCTCGCAGATCGAGGGCAAACCCGCGCACCTGCTCGTGCCTTGGGAAGCCGACTCCGTGATCATCGGCACCGACGCGGGCGCGGTGGATTATTTCCCCTACGCGCCGGGCGGAGCCGGATTCAGCAAGCGCCAGTCGTTCCGCCCCTTCGCGGATCTTCCGGCCCAGGATCTGGCGTCGATGAACTTCGTGCTCGGCGACGTTTCGCTGGTGTTCACCAACCCCCAGGGCGCGATGCGGGTGTGGAGTCTTTTCCGTGACGCGGCGAGCAACCAGCGCCTCTTCGGCCACACCAAGAGCTTCCCCGATCTGCCCACCGGCGCGGCGGCCTTCCACTCGATCAGCGTGCGCAACAAGGCCTTCCTTACCGGTGCGGACGACTTCGCGACCCTGCGCTACATGACCACGGAAAACATCCGTTGGGAATCGCGCCTGCCCTTCAAAATCAACCTCGGCCTGCTCGCGCCGCGCTACAACCAGATCCTGTTCGTGGACGACGCCAACACGCTCCACCTGCACAAGCTCGACGACAAGCATCCCCTCGCCGGCTGGAAGACCTACTTCGGCAAGATCCAATACGAGGGCCAGGCGGAGAAGACTTGGACGTGGCAATCCACCGGCGGTCGCGACGACTTCGAGCGCAAGCTTTCGCTCGTGCCGCTCATCATCGGCACCTTCAAGGGCACCTTTTACGCCATGCTCTTCGCGGTGCCCATCGCGCTGCTTGGCGCGATCTACACCTCCCAGTTTTTGAAGCCCGAGTTCAAGCGCGTGGTGAAGCCGGTCATGGAGATCATGGCCTCTTTGCCCTCGGTGGTGCTGGGCTTTTTGGCCGCGCTCTGGCTCGCGCCGATCATCTCCAACGCCGTGCCCTCGGTGGTGCTCGCGATCAGCTTCATGATCGCCTTCGCCTTCGGCTTCGGCGCGCTTTGGAGCCGGATGCCCAACGCGGTCCGCATCTACATCAAGCCGGGTTACGAGTTCCTGGTCATCATCCCGGTGTCGTTGTTGTTCGCCTACATCGGCTGGAATCTCGGACCGGTGGTCGAGAGTCTCTTCTTCGTCGTCACCGATACCACCACGGGAATTTCCGCGCCCGACTTCCGTTTCTGGTTCACCCAGACCACGGGACTGCCCTTCGAGCAGCGCAACGCCTTCGTGGTTGGCTTCGTGATGGGCTTCGCGGTCATCCCGATCATCTTCACCATCTCCGAGGACGCGCTTTCCAACGTGCCGCAGGCCTTCCGTTCCGGCTCGCTCGCGCTGGGCGCCAGCCGCTGGCAGACCGCCATCCGCGTGGTGCTGCCCACCGCCTTCGCCGGCATCTTCTCCGCCCTCATGATCGGCCTCGGCCGCGCGGTGGGCGAGACCATGATCGTGGTGATGGCCACCGGCAACGTGGCGGTGAACGAATTCAATCCCTTCACCGGCATGCGCACGCTCTCCGCCAACATCGCGGTGGAGCTGCCCGAGGCGCCCTACCTGGGCACGCTGTATCGCACCCTCTTCCTGAGCGCGCTCCTGCTCTTCTTGCTCACCTTCTTCGTCAACACGATCGCCGAGGTGCTGCGCCAGCGGCTGCGCGAGCGTTTCCGCGCCGTCGAGTAAGCCTCCCGTTCCTTCCCGCATTTTTTAGTCCGACCCAATTTTTCGCGCCATGAGCATCTGGAACAACTCGGCCCCCGGCCGCGACCGACCCGTTGGCGAACCCTTCGTGTGGTTCACCGGCCTCGGTCTCGCCCTCGGCCTCATCATGATCACTTTCCTGCTCGGTTTGATCGCCCGAAACGGCATCTCCGTGTTTTGGCCCAAACCCATCGCCCAGGTCGAATTCAAGGAGGACGGGAACACCCGCTTCCGCAACGGCACCACGGTCGCCGGCCACATCATGTTTGATCGCCTGATCGATCCACGCGACCTCACCGATGCGCAGCGCGCGTCTGATGATCCCGCGGCCTTGCGCGAGAAACAGATCTACCACGGCAATCGCGACGCTTATGGCACCGCCTCGGGCATCTTCCAGGCCGGCGACATCGCCGAGGTCACCTACCCGCGTGATATGCTCTACATCGAGCGCATGACCTGGGGTTACACCATGGCCTATCCTGTGGCCATAGCCCTGGCCGATGGCACTCGCGTCGAGGCCTCCCAGCCCGATTTCGACGAGCGCCTTAAGGCCATCGTCAAAACCGCCCAGACCCGCCGCAGTGCCATCACCACGTTGGAGCGCGACAAGATCGGCAAAGTGAATCTCCAACTGCGCCAGATGGAGCTCGATATCCGTTACTACACGAATCTCGAAACCCGCACCCCGGCCCAGGAGCAGGCGCTCGCCCGCGCCCGCGCCCGCCAGATCGAGTTGCAGGCCGAGTTCACGCCGTTGCGCGATGAAGCCGCCGCGATGCGCGTCACGCAGGACGCGGACAAACTTCTGCTTCGCCTGCCCACCGGCGAGGAGCGCTCCCTCGGCATCGGCGAGATCGTGCACTACTACTACCCGAACCGCCTCACCTTCGGCGGCAAGGTCTGGCAGTTTTGCTACCGCATCTACGACTTCCTCACCGGCTATCCCCGCGAGGCCAACACCCTGGGCGGCATCTTCCCCGCCATTTTCGGCACCTTCGTGATGACTCTTCTCATGAGCGTCGCCGTGACCCCCTTCGGCGTGCTCGCCGCGATTTACCTGCGCGAATACGCCAAACAAGGCCAGTTCGTGCGGGCCGTTCGCATCGCGATCAACAACCTCGCCGGCGTGCCCTCCATCGTTTTCGGCATCTTCGGCCTCGGTTTCTTCGTGTATTTCATGGGCGGCAACATCGACCAGATTTTCTTCGGTCGCGCCCTCGCCGCCAACACGCCCACCTTCGGCACGCCCGGCATTCTCTGGGCCTCGCTCACCCTCGCGCTCATGACCGTGCCCGTGGTCATCGTGGCGACCGAGGAGGCGCTCGCCTCCGTCTCGCGCGGCGTTCGCGAGGGCGCGCTGGCCTGCGGCGCGTCGAAGTGGCAGACCATCCAGACCCTCGTCCTGCCCGCCTCGGCCCCCGGCATCCTCACCGGCCTCATCCTCGCCATGGCGCGCGGCGCCGGCGAGGTGGCCCCGCTTATGCTCGTCGGCGTGGTCGCCCTCGCGCCCAACCTGCCGCTCGATACCGTTTTCCCCTTCCTCCATCTTGAGCGCAAATTCATGCATCTCGGTTTCCACATCTACGACCTGGGCTTCCAGTCGCCGGACTCCGAAGCCGCCAAGCCCATGGTGTTCGCCACCACGCTCGTGCTCATCACCCTCGTCGTGATGCTCAACCTCGCGGCCATTCTCATCCGTAATCACCTTCGCAAGAAATACACCGCCAGCGCCTTCTAAGCGTCTCGCATCCGCTCCCCACACATCCGCTCCGCATGAGCTCCTTTACCGCCACTCCCGTCATGGAAAAATCCGTCACCAAACCCGTTTCCGCCTCCGCCTTCGGGGCCAAATCTAGCGCCGCCTTGGACGAGTCGCTCAAGACCGACTACATCAAGATCGACAAGTTCTCGTTCTCCTACGGCCCGGCCAAGGTCATCCACAACATCTCCCTCGACATTCCGGAGAAGCAGGTGACGGCCTTCATCGGCCCCTCCGGCTGCGGCAAGTCCACCCTGCTGCGCAATCTCAACCGCATGAACGACCTCATCGACGGCGTTCACCACGAGGGCGACATCCTGGTCGATGGCCGCAGCATCTACGATCCGCTGCTGGAGGTCATCTCCCTGCGCAAGCGCATCGGCATGGTATTCCAGAAGTCCAACCCCTTCGCGAAATCCATCTACGAAAACGTCATCTACGCGCTCCGCGTCGCCGGCCGCAACGGCAAGGGCGAGCTCGACGAAGTCGTCGAGCGCTCGCTCCGCGGCGCCGCGCTTTGGGACGAGGTGAAGGACCGCCTGCACGAGAGCGCCTTCGGCCTCTCCGGCGGCCAGATGCAGCGCCTCTGTATCGCCCGCGCCATCGCGAACCGCCCCGAGATCCTGCTCATGGACGAGCCCTGCTCGGCGCTCGACCCCATCGCGACCTCCAAGGTCGAGGAACTCATCCACGAATTGAAGAAGGAGTTCACCATCGTCATCGTGACGCACAACATGCAGCAGGCTGCGCGCGTCTCCGACCGCACCGCGTTCTTCTATCTCGGCAAGCTCATCGAGTATAACGAGACCCCGAAGATCTTCCAAAACCCCGCCAACGCCCAGACCGAGGCCTACGTCTCGGGCCGTTTTGGCTAAACCAAAACGGCAAAAGTAGCGAGTAGTGGGTAGCGAGTAGCGAGCATTTCGAGCCGCTCAACCGCCGCGCCAATCGCTGCCATTCTACTCACTACTCGCTACCCGCTACTCCCTTCTTTTTTAAAATGAAACGCTTCTTCGACAACGAACTCGAAACCTTCCGTTCCCAACTTCTTCGCATGGGCGAGGTCTCCATCCGCCAGGTGCGCGACGCGCTCAAGGCCCTCGTGGAGGGCGACGTCGGCCTGGCCGATCAAGTCATCGCCGCCGACGACGAACTCGATGACCTCGAAAAGTTGATCGGTACCGAGGCCATCCGCTACATGAACCTCCGCGCCCCGATCGCGACCGAGCTTCGGCTCGTCATCGTCGGCATGAAGGCTTCACACGATCTCGAACGCGTGGGCGACGAGGCCACCAGCATCGCCAAGCGCTCCATCAAGCTCTCCGCCGAGCCGCCGCTGAAACCCTACGTGGACATCCCCCGCATGGCCTCGCTCGCCATTGAGATGCTCAGCGACGCGCTGGAGTGCTTCGTGCATGCCGACCGCGCCAAGGCCATTGGCGTCGTGCAACGCGACGCCGAAGTGGACGCTATCAACAAGCAGCTCTACCGCGAACTCAGCAGCTACATGGTCGAAGATCCGCGCACCACCACGCGCGCCTTGGAACTCATGTTTATCTCCAAAAGCATCGAGCGCATCGCCGACCACGCCTGCAACATCGCCGAGGAGATGGTTTTCCTCAGCGAAGCGCAGGACATCCGCCACGACGAAAGCCTGAAGAAGTCCGGCAAGCCGGAGTGATTTCCCAAGGAGCGGCGACACTCCTGTCGCCGATTTGAGGCACGCGCCCGGCGACAAGAGTGTCGCCGCTCCTTGCCGAAACGTCGCGTGCGGCTTTGGCTTTGAGCGTA
>CAZOGV010000029.1:0-21287 GCA_964579225.1 uncultured Akkermansia sp.
CGTTACACCGTTACATTTGCCGAAGTAGAGCCTTAAGGCGCACGACTGCTCTGCGGCAGGCGGCGTGCTCCGCCACCTGCCTCCGTATCCGCGACCCGGATACGGCCGGCCATGCGGCCAGCCGTATCAGCCGCTTAACCGCTCAACCCTGCGGGGCCGACTTGTCGGCGTCGCGCTTGCCGCTGGTCGTGATCATCGTGCGCACCTGCGCGGTGACCTTCGGCGCCGGGCCCGTCGCCTTCGGACCGTTCGCGATCGCGGCCGGTGCCACGCCCGCCGGTCCCGCCGCGCGGGCGTTCTTCGCCAGCAGCGCGAGCATGTTCTCAAACACCTGCACATTCGACGCGCTGCGGAACAGCCCGGTGCAAATTTGCAGGCGCACGTTGCGCATCAGCTCCTCGAAATACTTGTAAGCCTCGCCCTTGTATTCGACCAGCGGGTCCTTCTGACCGTAGCTGCGCAGTCCGACCGATTGGCGCAGGCTCTCCATCTCGGTGAGATGCTCCTGCCAGTGGTGGTCGATGGCGTTGATGATGACGTAGCGCTCGATCGAGCCCAGCG
Organism: uncultured Akkermansia sp.; assembly: GCA_964579225.1. Taxonomy (GTDB): domain Bacteria; phylum Verrucomicrobiota; class Verrucomicrobiia; order Opitutales; family Opitutaceae; genus IMCC26134_A. The sequence continues at coordinate 562 of CAZOGV010000029.1, forward strand.
CCTCGGGAATCTCGACCGACTCCTTCACCGCGTAGGCTTCGCGCACCTTACCCACCACGAGTTCGGCCAAGGCCGCCGAGCTCTTGCCCGTGATTTCCTCGACCTTCAGGCCGATGGGGAAATGGGTGTTGGCCCAACCCACAAAACCCTCCGCCGCGGCCGGCGTGACGGTTTGCGGACCGGCCTCGTAACCTGCGGTCTCGAGGCGGAACTCCACTTCTTCCTTCACTTGTTCAAAAATAAGATCCTTCGAACGCTCGGAGTGGATGGCCGCGTTGCGGATGCCGTAGATCACCTCGCGCTGCTGGTTGAGCACGTCGTCATATTGCAGCAGGCGTTTGCGGGCGGAGAAATTCTGCTGCTCCACCTTTTTCTGCGCGCTCTCGATGGAGCGGTTCAGCCAGGGATGTTCCAGCTCCTCGCCCTCTTTCATCGACCCTTCCATGAGGCGCGAGGCTAGGTTGCCCTGGAGGAAGAGACGCATGAGCTCGTCTTCGAGGGAGAGGAAAAACCGCGTCGTGCCCGGGTCGCCCTGACGGGAGCAACGACCGCGCAACTGGCGGTCCACGCGGCGGCTTTGGTGACGCTCGGTGCCGATGACGAAAAGGCCGCCGAGTTCGCGCACACCCTCGCCGAGTTTGATGTCGGTGCCGCGGCCGGCCATGTTGGTGGCGATGGTCACGGCGCCGCGCTGGCCGGCGCGAGCCACGATCTCGGCCTCCTGCTGGTGCATCTTGGCGTTGAGCACCGTATGCACGATTCCACTACGCTTGAGCATGCGCGAGAGCACCTCGGACTGCTCGACCGAGACGGTGCCCACGAGCACGGGCTGGCCGCGGCGGTTGGCCTCCTCGATCTCCTTCACCACCGCGTTGTATTTGTCGCGGCGGGTTTTGAAAATGGAGTCATTCCGGTCAATGCGGATGCAGGGGCGGTTGGTCGGGATGACCTGCACCGTCAGCTTGTAAATGTCGTGGAACTCGGTCGCCTCGGTCTCGGCCGTGCCGGTCATGCCGCCGAGTTTCTCATACATGCGGAAATAATTCTGGATCGTGACCGTGGCGTAGGTGCGGGTCTCGCGTTCGATGGTCACGCGCTCCTTGGCCTCGACCGCCTGGTGCAGACCGTCGGACCAGCGGCGACCCGGCATCACGCGACCGGTGTTTTCATCGACGATCATGACCTTGCCCTCGGCCACGACGTATTGAACGTCCTTCTCATAGAGCGAGTAGGCGCGGAGGAGCTGCGAGATCGCGTGAATCTCCTCGGAGACCTGGGCGTAGTTTTCCTGCATGGCGGCGCGTTGCGCCTCCTTTTGCTCGGGTGTGAGCGTGGTGACGCGTTCGAGATCGCTGAAGGCGGTCGCGAGGTCGGGCAGCGTGAAGGCCTCGGGGTTGTCGGGGCGGAGGAGCTTGCGACCGTTGTCGGCGAGATCGGCCTGATGCTGGCGCTCGTCGATGGAGTAGAAGAGCTCTTCCTTGAGCGCGTAGAGCTCACGTTTTTGGAAGTCCGAGTTGTATTCGACTTCGGTCTTGTCGAGCAGCTTGCGCCACTCGGGATTCTCCATGAGGCCGAGGAGCTGTTTGTTGCGCGGGTTGCCGATCTTGACCTGCAACATGCGGCGACCGGCCTGGGCGCGGTCGTCGGGCGTGAGGTCGGCTTTCTTCAAGGCGGCCTGCGCTTCGGAAATGAAGCGATTGCAGAGTCGCGTCTGCTCTTGAACGAGGCGCGCGACCTGCGGCTCCAAACGGGTGAAGGGTTGCTCGCGCTCGATGGGGGCGGGACCGGAAATGATGAGCGGCGTGCGGGCCTCGTCCACGAGGATGGAGTCAATCTCGTCCACGATGCAGAACCAGTGATCCCGTTGCACCTGATCCTCCTTGCGCGTGGCCATGCCGTTGTCGCGCAGGTAATCGAAACCAAACTCGGAGGCGGTGCCGTAGGTGATGTCGCAACCATACATCTCGCGGCGAACATCGGGCGCCATCTGTTGCTGGATGCAGCCGACGGTGAGGCCGAGGAAGCGATAGAGGTAACCCATCCACTCGGAGTCGCGGCGGGCGAGGTAGTCGTTGACCGTGACGAGCTGGGTGTTGCGACCGGCCAGCGCGTTCAAATACATCGCGGTGGTCGCGACGAGCGTCTTGCCCTCGCCCGTGGCCATTTCGGAAATGCGGCCCTGATGCAGGGCCATGCCGCCGATCAACTGGACGTCGAAGTGGACCATGTTCCATTCGAGCTCCTGGCCGCAGACGAGACCGCGCGTGCCGACGAGGCGGCGGGCGGCGTTTTTCACCGCGGCGAAAGCCTCGGGCAGAATGGCTTCGAGCGCGGCGTGCTTGTCTTCGACGGCGGCGACGCGGGCCTTGAATTCAACGGTTTTGGCGCGGAGTTGGTCGTCGGTCAGAGCCTTGTAAGACTCATCGAGTTCGTTGATGCGAGCGACGATGGGCTGGGCGCGCTCGAGGAACTTGCGGTAGTGACGGCCGGCAAAACGCTTGAAGAGAAACGAGAACATGGAACGGAGGACGCTAGACCGCGCCGCCGCCTTGGCAAACGGCAAATCCGGCCGCTGGCCGCTCGCGCCCGCCCGGCCAAGCGTCGCGGAATCGTCACCCGCGACCAAAGCGCGCCTAAAATTTGAGCCGCCGTGTCTCCGTCTTCGCCGCCGGCTCGGCCAGCAAGGACTGGCGAAAAAACTCCTGCGCCTGCTTCAGCAACGCCGAATACTGCGAATACTGCCCCGCCCACGAATTCGGCACGCTGACTTTCTTGATCACGCCGGAGCCCACCTTGTCGGCCGCATCGGCATCGGGCGTCATCTCCACCGCAAATTTCGGATCACGCACATGGACCACGTAGTGCCGCGCCCCGCCTTCCGGCGCCTCGCGCTCGACCCGCATAAAGTGCCCGGACGATTCAGCCATGCAGCACAACGTGCTCGCCTTGGCCACCGGGCGCAAACCGTTTGGCCGGCCGTTTAGGTTTTCGCCCTTGTTCGCACCCCGCCCACTCCGCATACCGAGCACCGCCCGACCATTTATGAACGATCTTGATATCACTCGCGAAGTCCCCCGCCTCGACCCCGTCCCCTTCATCGTCGCGGACGTAATTCTTGTAGGCTTCGCCGCCTTCATCGGCTGGCAGGCCCCCGCCCCGCTGAGCGTCGCTCCCCTCGCGGCTATTTCCGGTCTCGTCGCCTTTGGCGCAGTCGTGGGCCTCTATCCCTTCGTGATGAATCACGCCCGCCGCCAGGAGGAAGCCCTGCGCGAAAGAGCCGAGCAAATTGCAGCACTCGCCCGCACGCTCGCCGGCGCATCCGAACAAGTCGGCATCGCCGTCTCCAGCCTGCCCGCCATCGCCGAAAGTTCCGCCCGCCAGCTCAAGCTCGCCGAGCAACTCCCCGCCGCCATCCAAGCCCAGATCGCCACGCTGCAACACCAGCTCTCCGCCACCCACGCCGAGGAAAACGCCGCCCTGCGCCACGAACTCGACACCCTGCGTAACGCCCAGACCGACAAGCTCGTCGGCGCGCTCGCCGATCTCGCCCGCCTCGAAGCCATCGCCTCCAAGCACGCCGCCGCCCTAGACGGAGCCATCGCCCATTTGCCCAAACTCGCCGAGACGTTTAACCAACAAACTGCCGAGACCCTGCGCCGCGAAACCGCCGCCGCCGTGATCGCTTTGCAAACCGCCTCCAACGAGGCCGGCGTCGCGCTCGCCGCCGCCACCAACGAAGCCCGCACCGCCTTTGATCGCGGCGTGCGCGACGCCGTCTCCCACCTCGCCACCCAAGCCGCCTCCAACCCGCCCTTCCCCGCCCACGCCCCGCGCCAGGCCGCCGTCATCGCGCCTCCCGAGCCCGCTCCCGCGCCCGAACCCAAAGTCGAACCGGTCGCCGCACCCGAACCCATCGACGATGCCGGTCTGGACGAACCCGCCGCCGCTCCCGAGCCCGCCCCCCGGGCCGAAGAACCCGCGCAAGACTCCGAACCCGCTCCCGAACCCGCCGAAGAGCCCACACCCGATTCCGACGAACAGTCCGAAGCCGCCACCACCGAGCCCGCCCTCAGCCACGATGGCTTCACCCGCCTCGTCGCCACCGCCTACATCGGCATCGGCAACAAACTCTTCATCCGCGGCGACGGTCCCGGCCTGCGCAGCGACAAAGGTATTCCGCTCCAATTCGTCTCCATCGGCAAGTGGCGCTGGGAAAACCCCGAGCTTCTCTTCCCCGCCAAGGTGCGCCTCTACAAAAACGATCAGATCGAGTGCACCGCCCTCGGCGAGATCACGCTCGAGCCCGGCCACCACCACGAAGTCACCGCGCAGTTCTGATCAGGACCTTCACGCGCCCGCCGCCTTCACCGGCACCGCCACCTCCGGCACGCCTGCGCCGAAATACGCAAAAGACGTCTTTTTGCTCGGCTCCCGCCGCTTGTTACCGTTTTTTCACGCCCCGTGGCCGCACTCAAAATCCTCTTCGTCTCCCCGGAAGTAGATCCCTTTGTCAAAGTAGGCGGCCTGGCCGACATGGCGGGTTCCCTCCCCCGCGCTCTCGCTGCCCTCGGACACGATGTGCGCGTCGTCATCCCCGCCTACGGCAGCCTCCGCCTAGGCGCCGGCTGGCACGCCCGCCCCGATCCCCTCGGCGTCGATGTCGGCGCCAGCGCCCACTGGGCCCGCACTTGGGAAACCGTTTTGCCCGGCTCGCAGGTCCCCGTTTACGCGCTCGAGCACGAAGGCCTCTTCGGCCGCCCCGAAGTTTACGCCGGCCCCTGGGGCGACCACCCCGACAACGACCTCCGCTTCGCCTTCCTCTGCCGCGGCGCACTCAACCTCTGCCTCCAACTCGGCTGGATTCCCGACGTCGCCCACGCCCACGACTGGACCACCGGCCTGCTCCCCCTCCTGCTCAACACCACCCTGCGCCACACCCCGCTCGGCAAAACCGCGTCCGTCTTCACCATCCACAACCTCGAACACCAGGGCTACAGCGACCGCCGCGTGCTCGACTTCGCCCACATTCCACCCGGCGAATTCCGTCCCGACAGCACCGAGAGCGTCGGCGCGGTCAACATGCTCAAGGCCGGCCTCTACCACGCCACTAAACTCAGCACCGTCAGCCCCACCTACGCCGAGGAAATCAAGACGTCCGCCGGCGGCCACGGCCTTGACGAGGTCCTCCGCTTCCGCGCCGCCGACCTCGTCGGCATCCTCAACGGCATCGACGCCACCGCCTGGAACCCGGCGATGGATAAACACCTCCCGCGCCCCTACGACCAGCGCTCCGTCGCCGCCGGCAAGGCCGCCGCCAAAAAAGCCCTGCAAGAACGCCTCGGTCTCGACCTCGACCCCAACATCGCCCTCTTCGGCGTAGTCTCCCGCTTCGCCAGCCAGAAAGGCCTCGATCTCCTCGCCGAGGCGCTCCCGCACATCCTCTCCCGCATGCATGTGCAGTTCGCCATCCTCGGCTCCGGCGACCCCGGCCTCGAACACACCTTCCGCTGGGCCGCCGAGGCATTCCCCGGCCGCGTCGGCCTGCACGTCGGCTACGACAACGCCCTCTCGCACCTCATCCAGGGCGGCTCCGATTTCTTCGTCATGCCCAGCCGCGCCGAACCCTGCGGCCTCACCCAGATGTATTCCATGCGCTACGGCACGCCCCCGCTCGTGCGCGCGACCGGCGGCCTCATCGACACCGTCGAGCAATACGCCGAAGGCGCGAAGACCGGCACCGGCTTCCGCTTCCACGACGCCACCGCCCCCGCCCTCTACAACACCATCGGCTGGGCCTGCGCCACCTACTACGACCGCCCCGCCGAGCTCCTCGCCCTGCGCCGTCGCGGCATGGACCAGGATTTCTCCTGGGGCGGCCGAGCCAAGCTCTACGTCGATCTCTACGAGTGGGCCATCGCCGCCCGCCGCGCCGCCGCCTGAGTGGCGCCGGTCACTGTATCCAAGAAATCCCTACACGCAGCCAGAGCGGCACCACGAACAGCCCCACCGCCGTCGTGCCCAGCACCACCTGCACCGCCGTCAACGGCTGCCCCCCGTGGTGCCGCGCGATCACGATGGGCAAAATCCCCGCCGGCATCGCCGCCTGCACCACCATCACCTCCCGTAGCTCGCGCGGCATCGGCAACCACGCCGCCGCCGCCAACATCGCCAGCGGTATGATCCCCAGCCGCAACGCGCACGCCAACGGCGTCACCCGCCGATCCACCAGGGTCCGCGGCGAGTTCAAATACTCCACCAGCGTCGCCCCGATCAGCAGCAAGCCCAGCGGCACCGCGCACGCCCCCAACATCTGGATCGATTGCATCACCACGCGCGGCAGCCACTCCCCCGCCCCGCTCAAATTCAACCCCACCGCCAACACCAGCGCGTAAACCGGCGGATTAAACACCCGCTTCCACCCGCCCGCGCGCATCGAAGCCCCCGACAACATCAGTATGCCCACCGTCCAGATCGCCGCCTCGCACCCCACGTTAAAAACAAACAACACCCCCAGCGTATCCCGCCCGAACAACTCCTCCACCAGCGGGATCGCCATGTAGCCGTAATTAAAAATCCCCACGCTGAACGCGAAGGTTCGCAGCCCCGCGCCCTGGACGAAACCCGCCCGCTTCGCCACCGCGTAGGCGAACAAAATCCCGCCGGCCATCGCCACGAAACCGAGCAGCGGACCCGCCAGCAAATTGCCCGGCTCGCGCAGCGCCTCGTTGCCCAGCACGTGATAAAAAATGAGGCACGGGTAGAGCAAGTTCACCACCAGCTTCAGCAGACTCTCGTCCGCCTCCGGCTTCAGCCAACCCGCGCCGCGCGCCGCCGCCCCCGCCGCGATCACGGCAAAAACCGGCAGCACCAGCGCGAGCAAAGACCAGTAGTTGGGCAGATCAGACGGCATGAAAGATCCCCATTCCCGTCGCGCCGCCCGACCCGCGTCCATGAAAAAGCCCCGACGCGCGAGACGTCGGGGCCGTAAAGGCGAGAGATTGCCAGAATCCGCGTATTACTCCGGACCCGCACCGCCGCGGCCGCCGGGCTTGTTGCCGGCGCGCTCGCGCTGCTTGGCGATCTTCTCCTTCTGCTCGGCGGTCAACACGGCATGGATGCGATCCCGGTATTTTTCATGCACCGCCTGCATCGCCTCGCGGCGCTGCTCGCGGGTGGCGTCACGGCCGAGCTCCTTCCCCTTCGCCCTCATCTCCTCCATCTCGGCGGCGACGATGGGGCGTAGTTGTTCAACCTGGGCATCGGTCAGGCCCAAGCGCTCGCGCATCTTTTCAAGGCGATCACCGCCCGGGCGTTGCTGGCCATACCCGGCCTTGTTCTCTTTGCCTTCGGCGGGCTGGGCTCCAGCCGGGGCGGCCAGCAGCGCGAAGGCGGCCAGCAGGGTGCTCAACATCAGGACATGCGATTTGGTTTTCATGGGTGTTATTTTCAGCAATTTAGGTTTTGGGTTCGTTCCAGCGATTCGATGATTTAAACGAGCCCGGGCGCCTCGGGTCGTATGCAAACCAAGACGCCATCCCGCCCCTCCGGTTACCGCGCACACGCACGACACTAATTTTTTCACTCGGCCTGCCTCGCCTTTTCCCCCGCCGCCACCAGCGTCCTGTAATGACTCTTGAACAACGCATCGCCGCCGCCACCCGAGAGGTGGAGGCAACCATCCGCCGCCTCCCGGCCCCGGTGCGCGATTTCGCGAAAAAAATCCCCGTCCACTACGAAGCCCGCCCGCCCGCCCACATCATCGAGGAAGGCTACCCGGACGACATCCTCGGCCTCTTCGACGGCTCCGCCCACGGCGAAGAAATCTCCCAGGATCAGCCCATGCCCCCGCAAATCAGCCTCTACCTCGACAACATCTGGACCTTCGTGGAACAAGACCGCGACGACTTCCTCGGCGAGGTCTCCGTCACCTACCTGCACGAGCTCGGCCACTACTTCGGCTGGGACGAGGACGACCTCGCCGCCCGCGACCTCGACTAACCCGCCCCGGCGCGAAGTCGTATCCACCATTCAAATACAATGAAATTCTCCATTACCCTCGTCTCCATTTTCACGCTTCTGTGCGCGCCGTTTCTCGGCGCGCAAAGCGCCGCCCCCGACCGCCTCACCGCCCGCATCGAAACCTGCGAGGCCATCATCCGCGAATTCCAGGCCGACCCGCAGCTCGCCATCCCCGCCGAGGTGCTTCGCCAGGCCCGCGCCATCGTCATCGTCAACCAGGTCAAGGGCGGCCTCATCCTCGGCCTGCAATACGGCTACGGCGTCGTGCTCGCCCGCCGCCCCGACGGCACATGGAGCATCCCTGTTTTCATCCGCGCCGGCGAGGCCAGCATAGGCCTGCAACTCGGCGGCCAGCGCACCGAGACCATCTACACCCTCATGGACGACGACACCGTGCGCCTCCTCTTCGCCAACCGCTTTAACATCGGCGCCGATGCCCGCGCCATCGCCGGCCCCCGCACCTACGAAGCCGAGAAGGTCAACCGCGACATTCTCGACACCCCCGTGCTCGTCTATGGCCGCAACCTAGGCATCTACGCCGGCGCCACCGTGAAAGCCGGCTGGATCGCCCGCGACGACGCCACGAACTTCACCTACTACGACACCCCCTACACCCTGCCCGAGCTCCTCTACGGCGACTTCGTGCAACCCACGCCGGGCGTGCGTCCGCTCATGGATTTTGTCGGTGCCATCACGCGCTGATAATCGCCTGCGGCCACGCCTCCCTACGCGTTAAATTCCGACGCCCCGCGCACTCCGCTCTTGCCATCACCGAGGTGCGCCGGACCGTTGCCGGTCCACCTTCGGACAACCTTTAACGACGACCCTGAACCTCGCTCGTAATGGCCGGCCTACTACGCAACCTACTCGATCCCTCCCGCATCCTCCTTCAGGTGCGGTCCACCAAACGCACCGCCGCGCTCAACGAGGTCGCGCGCCTGCTCGACGACCATCCCGCCGTCACCAATTACGCCGGTTTTTATAACGAGCTTCTGGCCCGCGACCGACTCGATACCACTTGCCTCGGCAACGAGATCGCCCTGCCCCACGCGCGCACCGAACACGTCACCGACCTCGTGCTCGCCATCGGCCGCAGCAACGCCGGCGTTAACTTCGAAAAGGACAACCAGACCGTTCGCCTGCTCTTCGTCCTCGGCACCCCCAAGAACAATCCCATGGCGTATCTCCAAGTCGTCTCCACGTTCTGCAAAATTTTCAAGGACCCTGCCCAGCGCGAAGCCCTGCTTGCCGCCAAGACACCCGAGGATTTCGCCGCCACTCTGCTCGCCGCCGAAGAGAAACTGCTCTCTCCCGCGACCTGAACATCCCGCGCAACGCGCCTTTTCCTCCGGGGCACCTTTCCCGGCTTTACGCTTCCTCCCGTCGACGCCGCCCGCCTAGCTAGCCTAGCGCCCAGCCCGCACGCCGCATGATCCAATCCTTCATCCTCAGCGATGGCCGTGTCGTCGGCCAAGACCTCGAAATCGAGGCCCTTCGTCTCGTGCGCGGCGACAAAGGCCTCGTCCTCTGGGTCAACCTCTCCGACCCCACCCCCGAGGAAACCAAAGCGATTCTCGAAGGCGTTTTTAAATTCCACCCTCTCGCCGTCGAGGACTGCGTCACGCCCTCCTCCCTGCCCAAAATAGAGGACTACGAAGACTACCTCTTCATCGTCATGCACGCGGTGGATTTTAACCGGGAAGACAAATTCACCACCACCGAGCTCAACCTTTTCCTCGGCCGCGAGTTTCTCGTCACCTTTCACAACCACCCGCTCAAATCCGTCGCCGCCGTGATTGATCGCTGCGCCAAAGCCAACGGTGTCGTCGCGCGCGGCCCCGACCGCCTCGCCCACCTCGTGCTCGACTCGCTGGTGGATAACTACAAACCCGTGACCGACGAATTCCGCGCCGAGCTCGAAGAGATCGAGGCCGACGTGCTTTCCGGCGAGGCCCGCGACCTCACCCCGCGCCTGCTCTCCGTGCGCGGCGAACTCAACACCCTGCGTGCCACCGTGCGCCCCCAACGCGAAGTCGCCGCGCGACTCGCCCACGGCGAATCCAAGCTCATCCGCCCGGTCATGCAGCCCTACTTCCGCGATTTGCGCGACAACCTCGTGCGCATCGAGGAAACCGCCACCACCCACGCGGACCAGTTGCTCATCTCTTTCGACCTTCACCTCAGCCGCTCCGACTTCGAAGCCAACGAAGGCATCAAAGTTCTCACCGCCCTCACCGCCATCAGCCTGCCCGCGACCATCATCGGCACCTGGTATGGCATGAACTTCGCCAACATGCCCGAGCTCGACGGCCGCTGGTCCTACCCCGTCGTCGCCTGCCTCACCCTCGCCTTCACCTACCTCGTCTTCCGCTGGTGCAAACGCCGCGGACTCATCTGAACCGGAGCGCCGCGCCATGATAACGACGCTCATTTATCGCGACCACCGCCTCTGGGCGCAGAACCCCGCCCTCGATTCGCTCGCCGCCCTCCGAGCCCAACCCGGCTACATGGTTTGGGTGGACCTCAGCGCCCCCACCGCCGAAGAGACGACCACCATTCTCGAACAACTTTTCGGCTTCCACCCCGTCGTCATCGAGGACTGCACCACCGACTCGCCTTTCCCTAAAATCGACGCGTTCGACGACTACCTGCACATCGTCATGCACGCGGTGGATTATTCCAAAACCGACAAATTCAGCACCACCGATCTCGACCTCGTGCTGGGCAAAAACTTCCTCGTCACCTTCCACCGCCAGCCGCTTCGCCTCGTGCAACAAGTGCTTGAGCGCTACTCTCGCACCGGCCACGCCGCGCCACCCGTGCGCGGCCCGGATCGGTTCGCCCACACCCTGCTCGATCAGCTCGTCGAGGCCTACAAACCCGCGCTCGACGAACTCCGCCAAGACCTTGAGGACGTCGAGGAATCCGTCCTCGGCCACGCCTCGCCGAAAGAAATTTTCCCGCAAGTCGCCGCCCTGCGCAAAGACCTCGCCACCCTGCGCCAGATCGTCCGCCCCCAGCGCGCCGTCGCCGCTGAACTCGCCCACGGCAAACCCGGCTTTTTACGCCCCGTCATGCTGCCTTACCTGCGCGATCTGGCCGAAGATTTCGCCCGCATCGAAACCCAGGCCGCCGGCTGGGGCGACCAGCTCATCCTCACCTTCCGCGTTTACCTCAACAAGGCCTCCCACCAGGCCAACGACGGCATCAAAGTCCTCACCGCCATCACCGCGCTCGGCATGCCCCCTTTTCTGATCGGAGGCTGGTTCGGCATGAACTTCGAAAACATGCCCGAACTCGACGCCACCCTGGCCTACCCCATGGCGGCGGTGCTCACCTTCGCAGCCACCGGAAGCCTGCTGTTTTTCCTGCGCCGCCGAGGCTGGCTTTGAGCAGCCTCCGCCCCTCCGCGCACGCTCAGCTCATCCAGAAACGCAGCTTGCGGCGAAAGTCGCGGAACTTATTCCGCTTTACGTTGGCCATCATCGCCAGCGCGCTGATCGGAGGCGTCGAACGAGCATCCATGAACAACAGGAAGCACCGCCCCAGAAAGGCCATCATCGGCACCACCGCCAACAACACATGCAGCGCCCGACTCCGGCCGTCGATCAACCAGGCATCCGCGATGAAAATGCCCATGATAGCGAGCGAGCTTAGCACCAGCGAACCCAAGCCGAAAAACACCACCGGTCGCGGCAGGTAGAATTCGTTCAAACGATTATGGCTGATCAAAAGCAGATACACGATGCCGAGCCCGAGATACGTCGTGGTGGGGAATTGCGCTCCCTCCGACCAAATCACCTGATGCAGATAAATCGTCAGCAACACTGCCGCGCCAAAAAGAATCAACTCAGCCACGAACGGTGCCCACCAGATACGCCACTGCGCCCAAATCGAAATATCCTGAGCCGCAGGCTGCCCTCGCCGCTGACGCGACACTTTCAGCGAAGTAGCCATTTGCTCGTTGGTTGAATTATTATGTCCGACCTCGCCGGACGAAACGGCAGCCTGGGGCTGGGTTGATTGATCTCGGTCCGACATGGAATAGGGTAACTTAACTTCTACATCGGCAGCAACTTGGTTTGCAGGGACCAACGGTGCCGGTCCTATCGCGACTGGAGACAAAGAAATCTTTAGGGGGTAGGGGCCCTCCTTCATCTCCCCGCACATCAAATAATCAAGCCCGAAGCACCCCCCGCGGCCAACTACCTAGGCGGCTCACCCAGCTTGTTCGCCTCTTTCTCCAGTCGCGTAACCAGTGATTCCATCTCCTCGACCACTGCCGCAACCGCATCGGGACCAAGTAAATTCACACCCGCCTTCTTCAACTGCTCCATCGGGTGATCATCCCCTCCGCTGCGCAGCAAATCGAGATAGCGCCCGCGCGCCGCCTCCCGCTCCGCCTCCGGCCCCAGAAACATATCCTGATAAAGCTTCGCCGAGGACGCGAAACACGTCGCGTATTGGTAAACGTAATACGGCGAATTGTAGAAATGCGGAATGCGCGTCCACGTGAAGCGATACTGCGGATCAACCACCACCGACTCCCCGTAGTAATCCTTGAGCAGACCCTCGTAAATGTCCCCCAACGCATCCGCCGTGATCGGCTCTCCCGCCTCGATCCGCTGGTGCGCCCGCAGTTCGAAATCCGCGAACAATACCTGCGTGTAGAATGTGCCCACGATGGAATCGATCGCGTGCTGCAACAGCAGGAATCGCTCCCGCGCATCCGTAGCGCGCGCAAGCAAATGCTCCAGCATCAGCCGCTCGTTGATCGTTGAGGCCACCTCCGCCACGAAGATCGTGTAGCCGCTGGTCGCGAAGGGCTGCGTCTCCTCCGCCAGCCGCGTGTGCATCGCGTGCCCCATCTCGTGCGCAAAAGTGAACAACGCGTCCTGCGTGTCGTTGTAATTCATCAACACGAACGGCCCCACCCCATACACGCCCGCCGAGTAGGCCCCCGAACGCTTGCCCTCGTTCTCATAGACATCGATGCGCCCGCCCTCCAGCAGCTCGCGCAAGCCCGCCTGATACTCCGCGCCGAGCGGCGCCACCGACTCCCACACCAGACGACGCGCCTCGCCGTAGGGCCAGACCGACTCGTCCTTCACCAAGGGCACCTGCCCGTCGTAAAGATGATAGGTCTCCAACCCGAGCAAACGCTGCCGCAACTCGAAATAGCGCCGCAACGGCGCCGTGCCGCCGCGCACCGTCTCGACCAGCGTCGTATAAACCTCCGTCGGGATCGCGTTGCCATCGAGCGCGCGATGCAGCGTCGAGGGATAATCGCGCGCCTGCGCCAAAAACCATCCGCGCTCCAACACGCCGCGATAAATCGCCGCATACGTGTTCTTCGTCGCCTCGTAGGTCCCGATATGCGCCTCGAACGCCGCCCGCCGCTCCGCCTGATTCGGATTCGTCGCGAGCAATTGCTGATACGCACCCGGGCTCAACTTCACCTCGCGCCCGTCGCCCAGCGTGATCGTCGGGAACTTGATGTCCGCCGTGCTCAACTCCGTGTAAACCGAACGCGGCGTCTCGTTGAACCGGCTCGCATACGAAAGCAGTTTTTCACCCTTTTCATCCAGCACGTGCTTCTGCTGCCGATACGTGTCGAGAATCGGAAACCGATACGGCGCGAGTTCCGGCGTGGCGTCGATCCAGCCGCGCATCGTTTGCTCCGGCACAGTGAGCAACTCGGGAGTAAACCACGCCGTCGCCGTGCCGAAGCGCGCGAACAAAGCCCGCACCCGCTGCGAACGCCCCGACACCTCCTGGTCGCGCGCATCCGTGTCGAGCTGCAGCTGCGGGTATCGAAAAACCCGATACTGCCGCGTGCCTATCTCGTCGAACGCCTTGTAGGCGCGCAACACCGCCTCCGGCCCATCCTTCAGCGTGCCCCGCAACTCCGCGAACGCATCCATCTCCGCGCGCAACGCGTCCATGCCCGCCTCCCACGCCGTCCACGAAGGATAGATCGAGGAAAAATCCCATTTAAACTCGGCGCCTATCTCGGCGCGATCACGGGTTGTTGGCTTCGAACCGGCTTGGACGTTTGCGGATGTCATAAAAAAGAGCGCGCACGCGAACGAGGGGAAAAGGACTGCAACTCGGGCCGGACGAATGCGCATCGCATCACCGCAACCCGAATCCCGCCGCGCGTCCAGCTTCGCCCGCGCACGGCTTTCGCCACCAAAACCCGCTCGCGCTTGCGCCTCCGTCACCTCCGCCTTCCCTGCCCGCACATGCCCTTGCGCGGACTTATTTTCGATTTCGACGGACTCCTGGTGGACACCGAGACGGCCATCGTCTCCGCATGGGAAGACATCCACGCGCAAGACGGCCTCGGCGCCGACCGCGCCGTGCTCCACGCCCTCATCGGCCACGTCGGCGTGGATGGCGACATCTGGCGCGCCTACCCCGCCGCCCACGACCGCGCCCCCCTCGGCCTGCGCATGCAAACCCTCGCCCGCCGCCGCTGCGAAGCCGCCCCGCTCCGCCCCGGCGTGCTCCCCATGCTCGAAGCCGCGCAAGCCGCCGGCCTCAAACTCGCCGTCGCCTCCAACTCCTCCCACCGCCACGTGGACGGCCACCTCGGCGCCCGCGGCCTGCTGGAAAAATTTCACGCCATCCTTTGCCGCGAAGACGTTCCCCGCGGCAAACCCGCGCCCGACCTCTACCTCGCCGCGCTCGCCAAACTCCAACTGCACGCCGCCGAAGCCGTCGCCTTCGAGGACTCCGTGCCCGGCCACCAAGCCGCCGCCGCCGCCGGACTGCGCGTCGTCGTCATCCCCAACCCCGCCACCACCCACGACACCTTTCCCCACGCCACCCTTCACGTCCCCACCATGGAAGGCCTGGCACTCTCCGCCCTAGAAAAGCTCGCCCTGCCGTAAACCCTCGCGCCGCGCCGGATTCAACGTGCTGTGCTCGATCAGCCAGCGCAGGGATTTGCCCCCCCACCCCGGAATCTCCGCCAACCGGGCCAACAACAACGCCCCCGCCAACGCATCGTAAAGAGCCGCGTGGTAGCGCCGACGCTCCGCCGGACAAAACTCCGCCGCCAACGCGTCGAGCCGCGCCTGTAAGCCCTCCGCCGCGATCAACTCGCCCAGCCTTGTCGCGCTCCCCGCCCCCCGCGCCTGCGGATAAAGCCGGCCCGTGTCTATCCACGGCCCCCAGTCCGGCGTGCTCGCGCCGTCCTCTCGCGAAAAATCCCGCGCCGCGCGCGCATACGGCCACGTCGCCTTGATCAACGTGTTCTCCGCGTTGGCAAAATGCGCCGCCAACGGCCCATCGTCCCGCAAACCCGCGAACACCTCGAAATCGTCCGCAAACGGCGCGCAACCCGCCGTCGCCTCGGCGTCGATGCCATGCACCGCCACGTCCTCAGCGCGCACCCGCCCGACCGCGCGACATATCCGCCCCCGCGCCGCCACGACCTCGCCCGCCCGCAACGACACCACCCCGTATTCAAGAATCCCCGACACCGTCGAGCCCTCGAAATCCACGAAATGAATGAGTTGATGCGGCCAGAATTTTCCCACGCCTCCCAACACACACACGAACCGCCGAAAACCCACCCTGAATTTTTCCATGTTCATCCACGCTTTTCTCGGGCAAATCTTTCGCATCTCCGACATGGAACTCGCCCCTTACCGCGCCTTTATCCGCGAGCTCGCCGCCGAAAGCGGCCGCTACATCCTGCCCCACTACGGTAGCGTTGACCTCGCGATCGAAACCAAAGGCGACGCCTCCCCCGTCACCGCCGCCGACAAAGGCGCCGAGGCCCTCATGCGCCGCCTCATCCAGACGCGCTTCCCTGACCACGGACTCATCGGCGAAGAATACGGCAACGAACGCCCCGACGCCGAATGGGTCTGGGTGCTCGATCCCATCGACGGCACCAAAAGCTTTATCAGCGCCGTGCCGCTCTGGGGCACGCTCATCGCCCTCCTTCACCACGGACAACCTGTTCTCGGCTGCATCCACCAACCCGTGCTCGGCCAGCTCATGATCGGCGACAACCAGGTCACCACCCTCAACGAACGCCCCGTGCGCTGTCGAACTACCAAGCATATCGAAGAAGCGACCATCCTGACCAGCGACCACCTGAACCTCGCGCGCTACCAGAACGGCCCCGCCTGCGAACGCCTGCTCAGCCACGCCCGCCTCGCCCGTACCTGGGGCGACTGCTACGGCTACCTCCTCCTCGCCTCCGGCCACGCCGACGTCTGCCTCGACCCCATCATGAACCCCTGGGACATCGCCGCCCTCGTCCCCATCGTGCGCGGCGCCGGCGGAATCATCTCCGACTGGAACGGAGGCCCCCCCTACCCCGCCGCCCACACCATCGCCACCACCACGCCCGAACTCCACGTAAGGCTGCTCGCTGCATTGAACGAAAATTAAACAGACGCCCCAGTCGCGCACCCATCCACCCTGCTTACAAATTCTATGAAAACCTCAGATCTATCGCATCCTCACCGGTTCGCCCGCTTGATCTTCATCTTTAGCATGCTTCTCCTGCTTGCCCCGCCTGATTCCCTCGATGCCCGCACCCTCACCGCTCAGGATGGTCGCACCATCGAGGTGGAGATCCTCGCCTACGACGGCGACTCCATCCGCATCAAACGAAAGGACAGCGGCCAGACCTTCACCGTGCCCATCGAAAGCTTCAGCGCCGCCGACCAACGCGCCCTCCGCGCCGAAGCCAAAGCCGAAGCCGCCAAACCCAAGCCCGTGCCTCAAGGTAGCGTGAAGATTGAACTCAGTCGCGGCATATTCTCCTCGGAGAAACGTAATTACGTCGGATACAGCTATACCCACGAGCAATGGGGCTTCAACGTGGTGATCACCAACCGCAGCGGCCCCCTGCTCGAAAACCTGCGGGTCGAATACCTTTTATTCCTCGAACCCAATCCTTATCACACCGCCCCAGCTGACCGTAACAAACTGAAACGCACCACGGGCAAGGAAACCCTGGAGCCTCTCCCGACCGGCAGCCGCACCCAATTCCGGACCAGCACGGTTGAAGCGATTAAAGTCGCTCTGCATCCGGACTGGGAATGGAGTGACGCAGACCGCAAAAGGAGCACACGCGATAAACTCTACGGCATTTGGCTTCGCCTCTACCGCGGCGACGAGTTGATCGCCGAAACCACCAGCCCTGCGAACATCGTCGATCGCGAGAAATGGAAATGAAGAAACGTGGATAGGCCCCGCGCCTCGGCGATCATCAGCCACGCATCTTGCCACGCGCCTTATTGGACTTTGTCCAAACCGCCGTCACCACGGAGGTGAATCCGCCGCGCGCTTTCCAATCCGCCACGATCTCCAGTTTTCGCGGCTGCAGCGCACGACCGAGATCGTCGCAAATCTTGTTGGTCACCGCCTCGAAGAAAATGCCCTCGTTGCGAAACGCGTGGAAATAGACCTTGAGTGACTTCAGCTCCACGCAGGTTTTATCCGGAGTGTAGCGCAACGTGATATGCGCGAAGTCGGGATGTCCCGTCATCGGACACAGCGACGTGAATTCGTGATGCGTGTGCGCGATCACGTAATCGCGCTGGGAAGCAGGATTCGGAAAAGTCTCAAGCAATTTAGGATCGGGCATGGTGCGATCAGCAAAAGCGCCGCGATGCCCCGGGCAATTTCCGTCACGCGAAAAACAAAAATAAAATCCCGGCCCCCGGCAGAGTCCTAGACGGCGGTCTCGGTGAACCGCGTCTCCCGAATCACCGTAACCTTGATCGTCGAAGGATACTGCAACTCCTCCTCGATTTTCTGACGAAGGACGCGGCTTATCTCTCGTGACTCCTCGTCGTTCACCCGCTGCGGATTCACCACCACCCGCACCTCTCGCCCCGCCTGAATCGCAAACGCCTGCTGCACACCATCGATGGAAAGCGCCAGTTTCTCCAGACGATCCAAACGCTGGATATACGTGTGCATCGATTCCGCGCGCGCGCCTGGACGCACCGCAGAAATCGTGTCGGCCAACATCACCAGCCCCGCGTAAACCGTCTCAGGCTTCACCTCCTCGTGATGCGCCGCGACCGCGTTGACCACGATGGCCGTCTCGCCCTGACGCTTCACGAAATCGGCGCCTATCGTCGCATGACTCCCCTCATAATCGCCCTCGATCGCCTTTCCGATGTCGTGCAACAAGCCCGCGCGCTTCGCGACATTGGGGTCCAGCCCAAGCTCGCTGGCCATCAGCGAACAAAGGAAACCCACCTCAACCGAGTGATCCAAAACATTTTGGGAATACGAAAAGCGAAACTTAAGTTTACCCAGCACCTTGATGATTTCCGGTTTTAGGCCATTTATTCCGAGCCGCTGCACCGCGTCTTCGCCATCACGCTGGAGATTGATTTCAAGTTCCGCATTAGCCGTGCGGACCGCTTCCTCGATGCTCGCCGGATGAATGCGCCCATCCTTGACCAAGGCGTCCAACGCCGCCCTCGCCACCTCGCGGCGAACCGGATCAAACGACGAAATCAGCACCATCTGAGGTGACTCATCGATAAGTAAAGTCACCCCAGTCGAGGCCTCGAACGCTTTGATGTTTCGGCCCTCGCGACCGATTATCCGCCCCTTCATATCGTCATTCGGCAGGGGGACGATGGTCGCGGTTACGTCATTGTTCGACCGCGACGCCATACGTTGCATCGCCGTCACCAAAATCCGCTTGGCCTCCGCCTGAAGATCTTGCTCGGAGCGCTCAAGAATCTGACGGCGTAAAGCGCGTAGTTCATCTTGGCATTCCATTTGAACCTCCTCGCGCAACGCGCGCTGAATTTCTTCGGCGTCCATTTGTGCCACTCCCTCCAGCCGCTTACGAAGCGATTTGGAAAGCGCCCGAATCGCATCTCGGGCTTGATGTATCGCACTATCCTCGCGCGCCAGACGATCCCCCCGTTGCTGCAACTGATGATCCAGCAACGCCAGCGATTCCTCGTGCGAACGGATTTCGCGCAGACGCATATCCATCTCTATCTCACGACGATCGAGCTCACGATTAACCTCGGAGCGCCTCGCAATTAATTCTTTCTCAACCTGTTGCCGCAATTCTTCCGCTGCGACTTGAGCCTCTCGACGCACTACCTCCAACATTCCCTTAGCCTGCTCTAGCGCCGAGCGACGGATAGCCCGTGTGACAAACCAAATACCAACAAGACCGATTAATGCTGCGGCCATGAGCACCAGAACCATCGAACCAGACGGCACAGCTACCCCACGGAAGCTGGTTTGAGCGACATAGGCCGGAGAAAATGAGAGGCAGCCAACCATGAATAACAACCATGAGGCGGGCTCTTCGCAAAAACTCAATCCTACAACAAGAATGCTTACTCACAATTTACATGCAAACCACTTTACTAACTGAAACGGCCATCACTTTAGCAACCCCCTCACAATTTTCAGCAGCAGTCGAAGCATTGGTGAGGCAACTCACATTTATCTAATCATGAATATTTTAACCTAGAAACGGCGATAGCCCCGACGATAGATCGTGCAAGATGTTGAAGCAGATGGTGATTGTAACGACCCGAAGGCGCACCCGGCGGGTGCGGTGAGCGGTCGGTGCGATCAGCAGATGATCAGCAGGTTGTGCGAGATGCGTTGCGGCTATCGCCGTTTCTAGGTTTAATAACTTACCTGCCCTCAACCCATCAGCGAAGAGCCTTGCACTCACTGCATTAATGCAATTTAATATATTAAATAGTTATTTTCCCGCTAGAATCCTATCCAATTGGACCATCCCCTTCCAACCCCGAGAAAGATGAACCGCTCCCAATTGAAATCCAGTTTGAGGAAATTCGGGGGGAGTCGGAACCAACAAAATGGTTTTCAAACCAAAGCCAGCATCCTCGACATCGCGCAAACGCGCCTTGGTCCACACATGATTTACCGTCATTAAGAAAACGACGTCACTGGCCACAATCAACGAGCGACGTAAAAACGCCCGAATCTGACTCCACGGCGGATTGGTTATTATCCAATCAAACTCCCCCAGGTCGGTTACCAAAAAATCCCGCCCGCTCTTGATCTCACACCAATCCGAATTTGCAGGCAGCAAATCAAAAATCCGGCCGCTGCCGCGACAAGGCTCCAAAACACGTCCTGTCGGCTTAAAGTAATCCACAAGGGCTTGCGCCAGCCAGACAGGAGTTTCTATGTCATCATTCGATACATAGTTGCGATTAGGCTGTGATTTCATAAGCAAGTCATATACTGCGGAAGTGCAGTACGAAGAAGACCCGGATGTGCTTTCGCACATCCGGGTCATAAACCTGGCAACAACCTACTCTCGCGGGACCTAACGTCCTACTACCATCAGCTGCTCGGGGCTTAACGGCCGTGTTCGGGATGGGAACGGGTGGAACCCCCGGCATATAATCACCAGGAAATTGGTTTATTCCAGTATCAGGTCTGATACTTATTTGTAAGGAAGTAAATTAAACGACTAGAAGTCAGCATTTGCATAAACCGGCAGGCTCATTAGTAACGGTAAACTGAACGCATTACTGCGCTTGCATTTCCGTCCTATCAACCGGGTGGTCTACCCGGAACCTGCACTGTCTTGCGACAGATTGTGATCTTATCTTGGGATAGGCTTGGCGCTTAGATGCTTTCAGCGCTTATCCTTTCCGAACATAGCTACCCGGCGCTGCCGCTGACGCGACAACCGGAACACCAGCGGT